>CAIKBP010000158.1 GCA_903825695.1 uncultured Verrucomicrobiota bacterium | reverse complement strand
GTCCCATCGACAACACCCACATACAGGCCGGCCCCCTCTGAGGCATTCGGGGCCAAGGCGTTGGTACCCATATTGAGAATCTCGGTGCCGACCTCGGCATTCCGGACTTTGTCGGTCACGTGTTCTGTGCCCATAAATAACTGATCGTGGTTGCCGATTACCTCATACCAAGGGATGGAAGGATCGAGCCCGGCGGCCTGATAGGGTTTCTGATAGTCAATCTTTGTGGAGCCGAGGTGAGCGCCGGAACTGGGCGTAATATACTGTCCGTCCATAACATCAATAAACCATCGGAGTTCGTTAAACTGAGAGTTGTTGGCCACATCACCGAGACAAATGCCGAAATCGAAAGGTGTCTTACGGTGCAAGGCGTTGATGGTCTTGACGGCGGCGTCGAGGACGTGCGTTGTGGAGAACATGATCGGCGAATAGGCCGATATAAAAAGCCCCCCTGCAGCAAAGGGCGCGCTCCAACCGACGTAGGGCAATTCGGCCGGAGATTCTTTGTCGGTGATATGGATGTCGCTCATGGAGAAGTAAGACAAAAGCCGCGCCGTATTGGTTGCTACCGTGGATTCGGCTGGCGTCAGGAACAACCGGCCCTCGTCCTCGCCGCGCCCCCACTTCCACGCACTATAACCATAGCGTTTGTATAGGGAGACGTCCTCCGGGAGCAGCTGCCGCGTGTTCTGTGATATGGCGCGCGGCCTGACCGTCTGCTGGCGCGTCGTTGAATCGGCAATGCTTTCGGAAACCGGAAGCAATAGCAGAATCGATATGCTGATGATGTGGAATTTATTGAGCTTCATACACTTACTATATCATACATCGGTGGAAACCACAATGACTTAAGCCAAAAGTTGGAGGCCGGTCAGTCACCGCCGCCGTGCGTACTCGACGAATGAACAATCCGGATTGTCTTCCCGCGCGGTCTCGGTCCATTGGCTCCGGTCGTAAGGCGGAAACTTCGTGTCGCCGGTTATCTGCTGGTGAACGTGTGTAAGCAGCAACTGGTCCGCCCGCGCCAACGCATGGCGATAAACCTCCGCACCGCCGATGATGAACACACTCGTCTCACCAGCATGTTCGCACGCCGCGATTGCTGCATCCAAGCTTGCGTATGTCGTCACACTATCGGCATGAAACTGCGGGTTGCGCGTCAGAACGAGGTTGCGGCGGCCGGGCAGCGGTTTGCCGAGCGACTCGTAGGTTTTGCGTCCCATGATCACAGCGTGGCCCATCGTAAGCCGTTTGAATCGTTTGAGGTCGTCGCTCAGGTGCCACGGGACACGTCCTTCGTTGCCGATGGTTCCATCCGGTGCAACAGCGGCTATGATTGCGATCTTCATACTGCCACCTTGAACTTCATCCTCGTGTGCTGACGCAGATTGCGGATGTGGTCCTGGCCGGACAAGTACCAGGGCAACTCGCGGAGCACGGCGCTACAGTTCACTTCCTTCGTTGTTAGCAAGGGGAATCCTTTTGAGGGGTCCACCTTGCAGAACGCGCCAGAATTCGAAATCGTGTCCACGCCTATGCGATGCATTCTATTCGCCGTCCACTGAAACGCCAGCCGCTTTTCAACACGACGACCCGTAGATCACGTGTTATACTGCGTGTCCTGATGAAACGCAGGCCGCTCATCATTGCCCATCGCGGGTTCAGCGGGAGGCGTCCTGAAAACACGCTGGCAGCGTTTCGGGCCGCGATTGCGCTCGGCGTGGACATGGTGGAGATCGACGTACACGAAACGCGCGACGGCGAGTTGGTGGTATTTCACGATTACCGGCTTGACCGTATTTGCGGCGTGCGCGGACGCGTGCGGGACGTGACACTGGCGAAACTGCAACGTCTCAATCCCGCCGTGCCGACGTTGGAAGACGTGTTGCGTGAGTGCCGTGGAAGGACCCGGGTGCTGGTCGAAATCAAGCGCGCTGATCCTCGGAAGATCGCTAAGGCGATCGCGCGGCAGAGGATGGAACGTGAAGTGATCGTTTTCTCGCAATCCGTGCCACGCATGAAAACGTTGGCAGTAGCGAATCCGCGGATTCCGCGATTCGGTGTCATTGTTCACGATCTCCAGTCCTCGGTCCGCTGTCTTCGGTCTTCGGTCGCGGTTCGCGGGTTTGGAGTGAATCGTCAACTGGTGACTTCGCGAGCGGTGGTGGATCGCTTGCACCGCGCGGGCTGGAAGATTTTTGTGTGGACGGTGAATCGCGCGGCGGACATGCGGCGGTTTTCGAATTGGAATGTGGACGGGATCATCACGAACCGGCCTGATGTGGCGAAATCTTGTCTTGCGCCGCGGTGAGCATCCATTATTCTTGGCCGCAACAGAATCAAGGGACCCTATGCTTCAAATTATCTTTAGCCATGTCAGCGCCAAAGAGATGGCGGCGATGCCGCACAAACTCCAGCTCGAATTGCTTGATGAGTTTCAGGTGTTGCCGCAGGATTTCGAGAAGGCCGGCGAGAAATTCGGCCAACTGACGCGTGCCGGCAAACACATCTACCGTTACCGCGTCGGCGACTACCGCATTTACTTCGAGCGGCAGGATGAGATTGTTAACGTCCGCTGCATCCTTCACAAGAACAGCCTGAAGGATTTCTTCTTTCGCACAAAGCTGCCGATCTCCGAGGACCAATTGTTGCAAGAGAACCCGAAATTCTGGCAGTTGGTCGAGAGCAACGCGAAGAAGTAATCGTTGGCCATGAACATCCTGGTTACCGGAGGTGCAGGTTTTATTGGCTCACACACGGTTGAGGCCCTGTTGCAGCGTGGCCATCACGTGACTGTGGTGGACGACTTCAACGATTTCTACGATCCATCCATAAAACGTCGCAACGCAGCGGTGTTCCGTGGGCAGGTGAAACTGGTCGAGGCAGACATCCGTGATGCGGCACGGCTCAGAGACGTGTTCGCGCAGGGCCGCTTTGAAACGGTGATCCATCTCGCGGCGCGGGCTGGCGTGCGACCGTCGCTGGCGCAGCCGCAGCTTTACACCGAGGTCAACGTCCTCGGCACGCTGCACCTGCTTGAGTTGGCGCGGACTTTTGGCGTGCACAAGTTTATCTTCGGCTCGTCATCGAGCGTGTACGGTGTGAACCAAAAGGTGCCATTCAATGAGGACGATCCGATCTTTAAACTCATTTCACCGTACGGGGCGACGAAACTGGCGGGCGAAGCGCTGTGCCATGTATATCATCACCTGTACGGGCTAGACATGGTTTGTCTGCGGTTCTTCACCGTGTACGGTCCGCGGCAGCGGCCCGATCTGGCCATTTACAAGTTCACGCAGGCGATCACGGCAGGGAAACCGATCGAGTTGTTCGGCGACGGCTCATCGCTGCGGGACTATACCTACATCGACGATATCCTCCAAGGGATCATCGCTTGCGTGGAGCGGACGTTTGGATTTGAAATCATTAACCTCGGCGAGTCGCAGACAACGTCTTTGCGCGATCTCGTGGCGCATATCGAACGCCTGTTGGGCAGGAAGGCCGTGGCGCGGATGTTGCCGGCGCAGCCTGGCGACGTACCGGTGACGTTTGCCGACATCGCCAAGGCGCGGCAACTGCTCGGTTACAATCCCCAAGTGAAGATCGAGGACGGTCTTCCGCGCTTCGTGAAGTGGTTCAAGGGGCAGGCGTGAGCGGGATCGGCACGCCAGCAACGTGGCCTGCCCCGGCACGCCGAACTGCCTGACTGAGCCAGAGCAATTGCAGAATTTGTTTGCTGGGTCGCAATCTGTTATTTGTATTGCATCGCGTAGAGAGTTTGCCACCATGCCCCGCGAATTGCGGGGCTTGGTGCACGAAATTGATGAAGTGGGCGAGTGGGTGGTGTTATACAACCGTCCCTCGCCACAGACAGAAAGGTGATTGATGACGAAAGTTTTATTGGTGGGAATTGGACGTTGGGGCGCGAACCATTTGCGGGTGCTGCATTCGTTGCCAATTGAGTTGTTCGTGGCGGAACTCGACGGCAAACGGCTCGAATCGGCCAGGGCGCTCGGCATCGACGAGAAGCATCTGTCCGCGAACTACCGCGATTTTTCAGGTCAAGTGGATGCGGCAGTGGTTGCGACACCGGCACAGACGCATTTCGAGTTGTGCCATCAGCTCCTGAAAGCCGGCAAGGACGTGTTTGTCGAAAAACCGATCACGCTGGAATCCAAGGATGCAAAAGCACTGGCCGAGTTGGCGGAGAAACAGCGGCGCATCCTGCAAGTCGGCCACATTTTCCGGTTCGATCCGGCGTCGAAGTGGCTGCGCGAGGCGATCAAGCAGGGCAAGTTCGGACGGCTGAAAATCCTGCGCGGCAACTTCAGCGGGTTCAAACGTCCGCGCAATGACAGCGGCGTGACGTTCGCCGATGCCATCCATTTTGTGGATCTGTTCAATTTCATCCTCGGTAAACCGCCCGTGCGCGTCACGGCGTTGCTCAACGATTTCATGGGCCGCGGCATGGACGATGAATCGTTCATAGCGATGGATTACGAACCGAACATCTGGGCGACGGTGGAAACAGGGTACCATTCGCCCGGAAAATACCGGGTGGTTGAAGTGCTCGGCGATCAGTTGAGCGCGGTGTGCGATTACAACGTCGCGCAGTATAAGGTGAAGACCTTCGCCAACAAACACACTGTCATGGGCAAGGACGCCAAGGCTGAGGAGGGCGCGGCACAACAGCTTGAGTTTCCACCCGAGGAACCGCTCCTGGCGGAGTTGCGCGCGTTCCTCGACTCGATACAGACGCGCAAGGCGCCGCTGGCCGATGGCTGGGCCGGGTACGAATCCGTCCGCGTGATCGAGGCCGCATTGGAGTCGGCCAAAGCAAGGAAAACGGTAACACTATGAAAAAAATTCCTCTTTCAAAAGTTTATCTGACAGACGAAGTCAAACAGGCCGCGGTAAAGGCAATCGAATCCGGCTGGTACATCCTGGCCAAGGAATGCGAGGCGTTCGAAGCCGAGCTTGCTAAACATACCGGCACCAAACACGCCGTGCTGTCTTGCAACTGGACTGCCGCGATGTTGATGGTACATCAAGCGATGAACCTGAAACGCGGCGACGAAGTGCTCGTGCCGTCGCATACCGCCTTCCCGTCGATCGAGCCGATGTGTCATTGGGGCGCGAAGCCGGTATTTATCGACATCGACGACACCTATTGCATGGATGTCGAGCAGCTCGAAGCCGCTATTACGCCGCGCACAGTAGGCATCCTGCCCGTCCACTTGTACGGTCATCCGGCAAACCTCGACCGCATCTTTGAGATCGCCAAGAAACACAAGCTCTGGGTGATCGAAGACTGCGCGCAGGCGCAGGGCGCGAAGTACAAGGGCAAAACCGTAGGCTCGATGGGCTTCTGCGGCGCGTTCTCATTTTTCCCGTCGAAGAACCTCACCGTGATGGGCGACGGTGGCTGTATTTGTACCAATGACGATGCATTGGCCGAGCGAATCCGCAAGCTGCGCAATCACGGACGTCAGGACAAATATCGCAACGACGAGATTGGTTACAACCTGCGGTTCAACGAGATTCAGGCCGCAATCGGCCGGGTCGGGCTTCGGCATCTCGATGCGTTGAACGAAGGCCGTCGCAAGGTTGCGGCCCGGTACAACGAACGGCTCAAAGGGATCGTTCCGACGCCGCCCGCGCGTGATTGGGCATACGCCGTTTATCACATGTACGTCATCCGTTGTGGCGACAAGCGCGACGCACTGGCGAAGTTCCTTCAGGAACGCGGCGTAGGCACAGGAATTCATTATCCAGTCGCAAATCATCAGCAGCCGGCGATCACCAAACTGTTCAAGGACATCCCGAAACTGCCACGCACCGAGAAGGCCGTGGGCGAGATTCTTTCGCTGCCGATTTACGGTGAACTGCCACTGGAAGACGTGGATTACGTCTGCGATTCCATCACGGAGTTTTACGGAAAAAAATGAATTGGAGCATTTGTAGCCCCGAATGCGATTCGGGGCTACAATTAACATGCAGCCACAACCTGAAATCTCGCTCGTCGTGCCGTGTTACAACGAGGAAGGTAACCTGCGTCCGCTCGTGAAGGCGATCCATGACGCGGTGGACCCGCTTGGCATTGGCTATGAAATTGTGATCACCGACGACTGCAGCGCCGATGGTTCGTGGGTGGTGTTGAAGGAGTTGGCTGCTGCCGACCTGCGCGTGCGCGTCCAGCGATTTCAATTCAACTGCGGCGAGTCCGCAGCCAGTTGGGCCGGCATGCAATCGGCGCGGGGACGTTACATCGTCACAATCGACGCCGATCTGCAAAATGATCCCCGCGATTTGCCGAAGTTCCTTGAAGCGCTGAAGCGGGCCGACTGCGTCTGCGGTACGCGCGTGGAGTCGCGCGGTCAGGGCGACAGTTTCCTCCGCATTGCTTCGTCGGATATCGCCAACTGGGTTCGACGGAAACTCAGTGGCGACAACAAGATCACCGATGCTGGCTGCACCTACCGCGCGTTCAAGCGTGAGTGTATTGCTAATATCAGATTCTGGCGCGGTGCCCACCGATTTCTGCCGCAACTCATCGAGATGGAAGGTTTTAGCATCGCGGAAGTTCCTGTCACCAATAACCCGCGTTTCACCGGCCAGAGCCACTACGGCGTTTGGAACAGGCTGTTTAAATCGTTCGCTGACCTGCTGGCAGTCCGCTGGATGAAAAAGCGGGTGATCCGCTACCAAATCACCGACCGTGTGAACTGAAGGGAGCGTTGTCATGAATGTGCCCATCATGCTTGCCGCCACTTGGATTGCCCAAGAGCACCGTGACCCTGTATTTGGTTTGGACTGGACATATCTGGATGTGGTTGGATTCCTCGGACAAGCGGTTTTCTCGTTCCGGTTTATCACTCAATGGATCGCTTCAGAAAAAAAGGGTGAAAGCGTGATTCCTGTATCGTTTTGGCATTGGAGTATTTGGGGTAGCCTTATTTGTTGTGCGTACTGGATCATGCAACGCAAACCCGTAGGCATTCTCGCCTACCTGCCAAACGTTTTCATCTACTGGCGCAACCTGTACTTGATCAAGAAGCACCGACTCGCCCCGACTGCTGCCGCGCCGAGCCAGGCGCCAAAAGAAGAAGCATCACGCTAGAATTGCCTCGCGGCAATGGTTGAACTGTAGTAAAGAACCGGTGTCCAACCACCTAAACGGAGGCATACCATGAACGATCTGCGCAAACTAGCGACAGTCTCGGCGATTCTGTGCTTTGTATGCACGCTTTACGCCGCGGATAAACCCGAAGAAGGAGTCGCGCTCACCATTTATAACCAGAATTTTGGCGTTGTCCGCGAACGCCGGAAGGTCAATGTAGCCGACAAACTCGGCACGATCCGATTCAACAACGTTGCCGCACAGATCGATGGCACCAGCGTCGGCTTCAAGTCGCTCACCGATCCCGACGCTAGGGTATTGGAGCAAAACTACGAGTACGACCTCGTCTCGGCGGACAAGTTATTGCAGAAGTATATCGACAAACCGATCACCGTGCTGACGAAGGATGGCTCGCGTTATTCTGGCAACCTGCTCAGCTTCGACGCCAATCAGCTCGTCGTCCGCCAATACGGTGAAAAGGGCGACCTTGTGATGGTTCAGCGGGGCGATAACGTCAAGGACATCGAGTTCAGCGCGTTGCCCGAAGGATTGATCACCAAACCCACGCTCGTGTGGAAACTGGCGACGGAAAAAACCGGCGAGCAACTAGTCGAAGTCGCCTACCAAACCGCCGGCATCAACTGGCAATCTGATTACAACGCCGTGCTCAACGACAAAGACACAGCGCTCGACCTCAGCGGCTGGGTCACCATCAACAACCAGTCCGGCGCGACCTACAAGGACGCCAAACTCAAACTCATTGCCGGGGATGTGCACCGCGTGCAGCCGCCGCAGGCTATGGTGGCAAGCGGAATGGCAAGACGGGGGATGTTACTTGGCGAATCGGCGGCCGGCTTCGAGGAGAAAGCATTCTTCGAGTATCATCTGTACACGTTGGGCCGATCCACGACCGTGGCCGACAACCAGACCAAGCAGATCGAATTGCTCAAGACTGCCGATGTTCCGGTGAAGAAGGTCTTTCTCTACCAAGGCGCGCCACAATATCGCTGGTATGGCGGACTCGTCACGGATGCCGGTTACGGCAGTGAGGAAGGCAACAAGAAGGTCAACGTCATCGTCGAACTGAAGAACTCAAAGGAGAACCACATTGGCATGCCGTTGCCCAAAGGCAAGGTGCGCCTCTACAAACGCGATCCTGCCGATGCTTCGCTGGAATTCGTAGGCGAAGACCAGATTGACCACACACCAAAGGACGAGACAGTGCGACTGCGCATCGGCGACGTGTTCGACATCGTGGGCGAACGCAAGCGGACCGATTTCCATGTGGACACCAGCGGCCATGTCATGACTGAGAGCTTCGAGATTCGGGTCCGCAATCACAAGACCGAACCCGTGGACGTGTTGGTGAAGGAACCGCTTTACCGCTGGAACAATTGGGAGATCACCGCTGCCAGCGCGAAGTGGACGAAGTACGATTCCAGCACGATCCACTTTCCGGTCACAGTTGCCAAAGACGGCGAGCAAGTCATCACGTACACGGTAAGGTATACGTGGTGAGGGACATTTTGCTTCGCACATCTCGCAGGCTCAGCTTTGATGCTATTGTCTTGCCCTGATCCCACTGCTCCGGTGAGAAAGGTCGCCACAAGAATCTAGCACAAGCGGATTCCTGCATTGATTTTGCTGCAGATTGCGCGTTAATTGCCACGGAGTTCGATGGAGATCAAGGGCGTCATTTTCGACATGGACGGCACGATCACGGTGCCGGTGTTCGATTTTGAAGGGCTGAAGGCTGAGGCG
>CAIKBP010000157.1 GCA_903825695.1 uncultured Verrucomicrobiota bacterium | reverse complement strand
TGAAAGGAATTATGACCAACGAACCAAAAGACCAGGCCGCGCGCAAACATCAGATTGCTCTGATCGAAGCCAGCATCGCCAAAAATGCGGCGGCGATTGAACACACCGAACTGACGCTCAAACGCCAGATCGAAAAACAGATCAACCGGCTCGCCGAGCTGCGTTGCCAGAAAATCCTGCTCAACATGGCCGAGCATCCCGGACGGCAGCGTGACGCTGCACCCAAACATTAACCAGCAACCATCAACCAAAGAAAAAATAACTATGATCAGCACACATGAAAACGCCGGTGGCCACGCCACCAACCTCACCGACATCGAACTCCTCACCAAGACGTTTGCCGACGAACACGGCCAGCTCGCCGGCATTGTCGGCGACATGGACGCCGAGTTTGACAAGATCAAACGGAAATACCTGGGCGCGCTGCGCGCGGCGGTCGGGCGCACGGCCAAGGCCAAGCTCACCCTGCACACGGCCATCGCCGGCTCGCCGGAACTGTTCGAGAAACCGCGCACGCAGATTTTCCACGGCGTGAAGGTCGGCTTCCAGAAGGGCAAGGGCGGCATTGAATTCGAGGACGGCGACAAAGTGGTCGCGCTGATCCGCAAGACGTTTGGCGACGACGCCATCGCCTATATCCGCACCACGGAAGCGCCGGACAAGAAGATGCTCGCCGATCTGCCGGTGAACGATCTGAAGAAACTCGGCTGCACAGTGGCGGACACCGGCGACGTGGTGGTGATCAAACCCACCGACAGCGAGATCGAAAAGGTCGTGGCCGTGCTGCTGAAGGATGCGGTGGAAACGGAGACAGCTTGAACGCAGAAGTCAGAGACCGCCGACCAGCGGCGTCGGACTCGCGTGAGGCGCACAACGGCGGTTATCTGCACTGATTCGTTCGACTTTTACGACAACCAAGAAAGACCAAAATAAATGAAATCCGAATCGAAAACTGAAAAGGACATGCGTGAAGAAAAAGCCCCGTCACCAAAGACGGTGGACGAACTCAATGAATACGTCCGCTCGCTCGTGGAGCGTGAATACGACTGCGGAACGTGCGTGTATGCGATGAGTCTCGCCGCGACTGCTGCCTTCAATCACGTCGCGTCCAAACTCGGTGTGACCGGCTTCCAAGCAAGCTGCGCTGACCTCGACGTGCTGCGCCGCACTCGCGGTATGGATGGCCCGTTCATCATCCTCAAGGCGGAAGATATGCTCTACCCGCAATACGACGTGCCGGGCAAACTCCAAGAGGCAATCGCAAGCTGGCAAGACTGGCTGGCGGAACAAGCCGCGCTGAAAATGAAGGACGCGAAAACGGCGCATCCCGACGTGGCGGCGCACTGGGAGAAACTTGCGGCTAAAAAGTCGAACGACGGAGCTGACGCACCGCGAAAGTAAAACCCATGAACGTAAAAAACATTCTCGAAAAAACAGCAAGCGCCGCTCGCGGTTGCGTCCGGCGACTTGTTAGCTGGTGGCGTCGAATCACTGGCCGCGAAAGATACTATATCGGCTACGACCCTGGCTGCGGAAAAGGCGACCGCGCCGTGTGGACTAAATGCAGCGTGGATACCAAGACCGGCATCATCACAATGCTCGAATACGGCTACGGCGAGCCACCAGCTAACGATGAAAGCTGAGCCACAGCCGACTAACGACGTGAACCGTGAACAAAAAAAAATATGAAACAACCAAGGACGCACTTCACATGGTCAATCGAGCGTGGCGATAAATGCCCATGCTGCGGAAGCCTCACACTCCTCGTAATAGCACCGCTGGTCTGGCGCACCGATAGCGAAGCCAATGAGGAATACATGAAGCGGAAACGCACCAAGGATGAGCCAACGGAAGAACCAGAGGTCAACGATGAAATCACCGGCCACTGGTGTCCGAAGTGCCAGCATCTATGCTCGATCTCGCTCAACACATGATGCCTAACGACCGAACTGAGCGACCGGAGGCGAAATAACAATATGACACCCGAACAACAGAAAATGGTAGATAGCAAACTCTACACCCGACAACCCGAAAGCGAGCCTCCGGTTCGCTCCAGTGAGTTGTTAGATGCGGCGGTGCAGCGTGTGACAGACCCGATACTGCGGCTCATCCAGAACGACCCGCACCAGTGGTCAACGCGCCCATGCACAACGTGCCAGACTATAAGCCAACTGGTGAACAAACCATTCGGATGCGACTACTACCGGCTAACGAAATCCCGCCGCATCTAACGCCAAGCTCACCCCATGACTACCGCGCCCACGACTCCCGAACTCGATGAAACCGCCGACGCGGTAATCATTGCGGGTGCAGCGCATGGTTCTGTGGCGAACGTCCATTTCACAAGCAACACCGTGGAATGGGCAACGCCTCAAGCCTTCTTCGATGCTCAAAACGCCGTCCATCAATTCGAGCTAGACGTGTGCGCGACCGACGAAAACGCGAAGTGCAAACGCTACTACACGAAGGCCGATGACGGCCTGGTGCAATCGTGGGCTGGAAAACGATGCTGGATGAATCCGCCGTATGGCCGCGTGATCGGCGACTGGATGCGGAAAGCCTACGAAGAATCTCAACGCGGTGCGCTAGTGGTCTGCCTCGTGCCAGCGCGAACAGACACCGCATGGTGGCACGACTACGCCGCCAAAGGTGACGTGACCTTCATCCGTGGCCGGCTGAAGTTCGGGGACGGTAAAAACTCCGCGCCCTTCCCCAGCGCGCTCGTGGTGCTAAAGCCACAGAACGCAGACTTGAGCCACACGCCGCCGAAAGACCAATAAACTCTATGCAATTTGACGCGATAATCGAAGCCAACCCGCTCCCGAACGGCAAGGGGCAAGGCGTGTTGTGCTCCAAGGATTTGTTAGGTGTCCGTCAACAACCCCTAATCGAAATCTTCTCGTCTGGCGGCGGGACGCAATCAACTGCAATCGCGGTTCTGATAGTGCAGGGAAAGCTGCCAAAGCCTGCAATGGTCTGCATAGCTGACACTGGCCGCGAAATGCCGACAACATGGCAATACTTCAAAGCGATAACCGCACCCGCTCTGGAGAAAATCGGCGTGCCAACGCATATCGTGACAGCAAAAGAATGGGCGCGTGAAAGG
>CAIKBP010000156.1 GCA_903825695.1 uncultured Verrucomicrobiota bacterium | reverse complement strand
GCTCCTGCACGGCGCGAATGATCTTCTCCCGGGCCGCTGGCAATTCGGCTGGATCAACTCGCGAGAGAACCTGCGAGATGGCGCTGGTAATGTCGGATGCACTCAACCCCAGAACGATCCGGTGCACATTCATGGCATCCGCCAGGAACAAGGGCGGTTCCTTTTCGAATTCGTCCTCAAGCGAGCCGATGATCTCTTCAATCACGTCTTCCAGCGCGATGAATCCAATCCATTGACCTTTGCGATCCACGACCATTGCGACACGGCGACGATGGTGCTGGAGTTGTGAGAGAAGTGTCTCCAACGGCAGGTCCTCGGTCACCTTCAAGTAAGGTCGCATAACCGCCTTGAGGTCAGGTGCGTCCTGTTTGTTCAACTCATGGTGGAGGACGTCTTTGACGTGGATGATACCGAGTGGCAACTCCTGTTCGCCATCGAGCACCGGGAAACGCGAGTACTTGGACTCGCGAATTGTTTTGAGGTTCTCCGCCCACGGGGCCGACAATCGGAGAGCTTTGACGGCACGTGGTGGTTTCATGGCGTCTTTCACCTTTAACGCGCCCAGATCGAAAACGTTTTCCATGAGCAACAGCCTTAAAAACGAAAACGCCCCGCTGCCCTGCGCCCGTTCAAGAATGATACGGATCTCGTCCTGAGTATGCGTAGGGTCGTGCATCGGGGCGCGAAAACCCAGCAGACGGAGAACGCCGTTGGCGCTCTTGTTCAATATGATGAGCGGTACAAAGAAAATGAAGTGGCACACCTGCAATGGCATGGCGATCCACAACCCACTGGCCTCTGCCCGGCGAATGGCGATGGATTTGGGCACGAGTTCGCCCAACAGGATGTGGAGGAAAGACACGAGAACATACGCGAGCGTGACTGCAATCGCCTCGACCATGGTGGGAGATGCCACTCCCAGCCATGTCAGCGGCGCCGCGACCAGTTGCGCAAAGACGGGCTTGCTTACAAAACCCAACCCGATACTGGCGAGCGTGATGCCCACCTGACAAAGAGAGAGATATTCGTCGAGATGATACTGGATGTACTGCAGCACTTTCGCCCGCTGGTCACCACGGTCCACAAGTTCCTCAACTCGCGTCGGACGCACCTTGACGCTGGCAAATTCCGCCAGCACGAAAAAGGCGTTGAGCAACAGCAACAGCAGCGTTGCAAGAAGCAGAATAATCAGCATTGGACCGGAACCCTCAGCTCAAACAACTGTGAATCAGTCTTGTTCAATGAAAACGTTTTACCTGACCCAAACCCAGTGCGGGCAGTCTATAAAACTTCCACCGGACACGTCAATCGCGCGCAAAAGCTGTCCCCTGCTCCGCGTGGGACGAGGGGATGCCGTCTCAAGGTTTGGCGGCGGGCTTCTTGTCTGTGCCCGATGACGGCGTCGCCGAAGACGGGTTGTTGATAAACACCTCGATCTTCGCCTTTGCGCGGAGGTCTTGAACGTGTTGCCGGGCAATCTCAGCGCCCCGACTCGCCAGCAGGAACTTTTCGATATTGGCCTTGACCTCCTCAAACGGCATGTCGCGCGCCGGCTTCCGGTCGGTAACCATTATCAAATGATAACCATACTTTGTCGTCACTATGTCGCTTACTTTG
>CAIKBP010000155.1 GCA_903825695.1 uncultured Verrucomicrobiota bacterium | reverse complement strand
TGGTTGCAAGGTCGGGATGACGGAGCGTGCTGGGGATGCGACGGAGTTGGCGAAGGGACTTTTCAGCACATCGAATGCAAACATCCAAAGTCCGAGCCATCTGGCGCTTGACCTTGCCGCACTGCCACTCGATGAGATAAGGCTCGGCGAACTGCTCGCTAAGTGTATGCCCGCCTTGGCAGGTGCGGGCAGGCCGCTATTCGATGCGGGGGATGAGGCGGTGCTGCGTGCACACAACGGGCAGATGCTTGACAAAGTAGCACTCGCGTTGACACTCGATAGGGCGCGCCGTGCGAACAGGGCAATGCCGAATGAACCGAACAAAATGGTGATTTCTCAGCTCCGGCCGGCAACACGCGGACTATTGTTGCTCTATGCGCTCACGCCGAAAGTCCCGCACATTTCCAAGGTTGAGCCGCCGTATCTCGGTCTTGTCTTCAGCTTTCCGAGCAGTCACACGGCGCGCCGACTTCCATATCGGGTTGGGCCGGTCATGCTTCAGCAACTTCGCGACAGTTTGTTCGAGGAAGAATGAAAATCGAGGAGCTCTGGCCCCAACTTGAAGCAGTACGGGTTACCGCTGGCAGCCAACGGGGAGACTCCGGCTGGGTGCTACGCCAACTCCGTCCGGAAGCGGCGTGCCCGCTGCACGCGGCGGTGGAGCTGTCAACTGGCCAGCGCGGTCTTCTGCTGTGCATCGCGCCCGAGCTGGTACCGCCAAAACGTCGCTGGCCGAGGTGTCGCGGCCTCGAAGTGCTCGCCGCACGCGAAGGCGCGCAGGTTCTTTTCGGTGTGACGTTAAAAGAAGCGCGGCACGCAGATGTTTTCACCGCGTTGGCAGAAGACCTCGCCCGACGGATCATAGACTCACCGGGCCTACCTGCGAAAGTCGTGGCGCTGATCGGTGGTCTTGCACGCTGGCAAAAATTCTTATCAGCCTCGGTCGAAGGACTCAGCGAGGAAGCCCAGCGTGGCCTGTGGGGAGAGCTTTACTTTCTCCGGGAGAATCTTCTGCCGGTGCTCGGGCCGGGAGCCGTCAATGGGTGGAAGGGCGGGGAACGGGCGCACCAAGATTTCCAGTTTGAGCGTGGCGCGATTGAGGTGAAGACAACTTTAGCGAAGCAGCCGCAGGTGGTGCGAATTACCAGTGAAAGGCAACTCGACAACAGCGCTTGGGCAGTATTGTTCCTCCATGTCATAGCATTGGACATGCGCGACGGTAGCGGCGAGACCTTGCCAGCACTTGTTGCTTCACTCCGTGACGGTTTGGCCACGGATGCAGCAGCAAGGGAGAAATTCGAGGACGAACTGCTAATCAGTGGTTACCTCGATGTGCATGCTGGTCGTTATGCTGAGCGTGGGTACATAGTGCGCACACTGAGTTTGTTTCGTGTTGGCACCAAGTTTCCGTGTTTTGTAGAAAAGAATCTGCCACCGGGTGTGGGCGACATAAGTTACGGTTTGAGCGTATCAGCATGTGAGTCGTTTAGGGCGAAACCGGAGGACGTAACCATCGCACTTATAGATAACGAGCAACGAAATCCCAGAAGGAGGAGCCGTGTCTGATTTAGAACAATTCGCCCAAGACTTACACCAAGAGGTGCTGGTGAAATGTGCCGATGATGCGTCGCCACAAATGCGGGAAGATGCCTTCACGGAGTGTGTATTGGAGCGGTTGACAGAACACAATGAGGCTGATAACGCAGATTCTCTCCCATGTCTGCGATGGGAGTCCCGGGGACGACTCCCGGCAGCCAAGATCAATGCGTGGGGTCTGTCTGGAGACGACGCGATGCTCGACTTGTTCGTCTCGCTCTACCACGGCACTGGCGAAGTGGAGTCGGTCGGGTTGCCTGAAACTCGCAAGCAATTCAAACTCCTGCACGGATTTCTCATGCGGGCGCGCGAAGGTTTTCACACTCAGCTTGAGGAGTCTCATGAGGCGTTTGTAGCCGCGCAACGGATTCACGCTGCGAAGGACTCCCTCACGACGGTGCGGTTGTTCTTTCTAACTGACGGCGTAGCCCCGCGGGCTGAAGACATCGAGCAGGAACCGATGGACGGAGTGAAGTTACGCTACGTGCTCTGGGATCTCAACAAACTCAGCCAGCTGCACGTCGGACACCGGGAAGTTATCGAGTTGGATTTCGCTAAGGATTATGACGGTTCGATCCCTTGTATCGAGAAAACCGACGCGACAAAGGAATATCGAACTTTTCTAACGTTCATGCCGGGGCAAATGGTGGCGCGCATTTATGGCGAACATGGACAACGATTGCTGGAGCGCAACGTACGCGCATTCTTGCAGGCAAAAGGCAAGGTGAACAAGGGGCTTCAACAGACATTGCGGGAAGCACCGCACCGGTTCCTTGCATATAACAACGGCCTGTGTTGTACCGCCGCCGAAGTGCGTCTTGAGAAAGGAAAGGATGGGCAGTTGGGGTTGGCTTGGGCCAAGGACTTTCAGATCGTAAACGGCGGTCAGACGACAGCGAGCATCTACCACGCTCAAAAAAAAGAACACACGGACATCTCAAGTGTTGTGGTTCAAGTAAAGCTCACGGTGCTAAAGGATCCAACAAAAATGACGGAAATTGTTCCGCTAATATCGCGCTATGCGAATAGCCAGAATAAGGTCAACGCCGCTGACTTTTCGGCAAACGGGCCGTTTCATCATCGTCTTGAAGAGCTTTCCCGAACAGTCTGGGCACCGGCGGCCTCCGGTTTGGAGCGTGGCACACATTGGTATTATGAGCGGGCGAGAGGATCTTATCTTGATGACAAAGCCCAGCAAGGCACGCCAGCTCGTAAACGTGATTGGGAGAAGATGAATCCTCCTCACCAGAAGTTCACAAAAACCGATCGTGCCAAATTTGAACAC
>CAIKBP010000154.1 GCA_903825695.1 uncultured Verrucomicrobiota bacterium | reverse complement strand
TTCTCAATCCCCGCGTCGCGCAATGCCATCTCGAAACTGCGCAACTCGTACTTATGCGTGCCGACCCCCTTGGTCAGATACATTTTTGAGGGAACAAAATGCATGTCTTTCGCCCTGCAGAAGTGAGAAAAACAAATTCCTTGAAGCAATGCAAGAATTGAATCATCGTGACGCACGGAATGGCGAAGCCCGGCATAACAGGAATGAAGCACCCGGTGGCGATTGCACTGATCCAGATGCGGTGTGACCCACGGCCGCAACAAAATCTGCAGGTCGCAGAAACCCGCGTGACCGCAGCAGCGCGGCGCGGAGCCAGAATCGTCTGCCTCCCGGAACTGTTCCGTACCCAATACTTCTGCCAATCCGAGGAATTCAGTGCGTTTGATTTGGCCGAGCCGATTCCAGGGCCGACCACCCGCGCCCTTGCGCGGTTCGCCCGGCGATTGCGTATCGTCATCATCGGCTCAATATTCGAGCGGCGCGCCGCGGGCTTGTACCACAACACCGTTGTCGTCCTCGACGCCGACGGTAAACTCGTCGGACGGTACCGTAAGATGCACATCCCCGACGACCCGCTTTATTATGAGAAATTCTATTTCACGCCTGGCGACCTAGGTTTTCAATCGTTCTCCACCCGATTCGCCAACGTCGGCACGATGGTCTGCTGGGATCAATGGTACCCCGAAGCCGCGCGTCTGACTGCATTGCGAGGGGCGGAGATTCTCTTTATCCCCACTGCCATCGGCTGGCCCCGCTCCGAGCGGGGCTGGCACAGAAGCAGGAAGAACAAATACGATGAGAAACAATATGATGCGTGGTTGACGATCCAACGCGCCCATGCCATCGCCAACGGCGTGTTTGTCGCTGCGGTGAATCGGGTTGGCACGGAGAACGCCATCGAGTTCTGGGGCGGCTCGTTCGTATGCGACCCGTTCGGCAAAATCATTGCGCAGGCTGGCCACGATCGGGAAGACGTCCTTCTCGCGCAGTGCGACTTGCGGCAAATCGACGACACGCGCCGGAACTGGCCGTTTTTGCGCGACCGTCGCATCGACGCCTATGGCGCAATTACGGAACGTTGGCACGACGTATGAACGGCGCTCTCACGTCCAACACGCCGCGCGCGCTCGGTTACCACATGCCTGCCGAGTGGGATCCGCACGCGGCAACATGGCTGAGTTGGCCGCGCCGCACTGGACAAAGCTTCAGGCCATATTATGAAGAAGTCCTACCGGCGCTTGCCGAGATGGTCCGTGCCATTGCGGCACATGAGACGGTGAACATCAATGCCGCCGATGTCGCGATGGAGGAAGATGCCCATCAACTACTGCTGACCCACAAGGTGCCGCTCGACAACATCCGGTTCCAGCGTATCCCAACCAACGAAGTTTGGTGTCGCGACCACGGACCGACCTTCGTGAAACGCGGGGCGGAGTTGGCCATCGTCGACTGGGACTACAATGCGTACGGCAAAAAGTACCCGCGTTTCGACCTCGACGATGCAGTGCCACAGCGTATCGCACGGTTGCTGGACATCCCATCCTTCCATCCCGGCATTATCCTCGAAGGCGGCTCGATTGATGTCAATGGAGCAGGCACCGTCTTGACCACCGAAGCCTGTCTGCTACACCCCAACCGCAATCCTAAACTGACCAAGGCGCAAATCGAACAGCACCTCTGTGACAATCTCGGCGTTACGAACGTCCTTTGGCTCGGCATCGGCATTATCGGCGACGACACCGACGGCCACGTTGACGACCTCGCCCGGTTCGTTGATCCCTCAACGGTCATTCTCGCCGTCGAAGAAGACCAGCGCGACGAAAATTATTCAGCGTCGCAGGACAATCTTCGGCGAGTCCGCGCCATGAAGGATCAAAATGGCCAACCATGCCGGATCGTTCCGCTGCCGATGCCGGGCGTGGTCGAATACAAAGGCCAACGGTTGCCGGCCAGTTACGCCAATTTCTACATCGCTAACGGCGTTGTGCTGCTTCCGACCTATCGTCATCCCAACGACGCCCGCGCCCAGCAGATTCTACAGAAGCTGTTCCCCGACCGCCGCGTCGTGCTGGTTGATAGCACAATCGTTGTCCGCGGCGGCGGCTCGTTTCATTGCCTTACGCAGCAGCAGCCTGCCACGACATGACGAGTGCTCGTCGGCGGTCGATTATTTCACCGAACCAAACCGACTTGGTGACCAGTAAATCATCGTCACGCGAACGATGATGTTACTGCGGGGCAACGCGCCGGTTATCGCTGATGGGCTTCGAAGCGCCCGCGCATCTCGGCAAGTTGCTGTTCGAGTTCACGCAACTTGGTGATCGTTTCGGGCAAACAGTGAACGGCGGCGTTTACCCGTTTGAATTCGGTATGCGGTACCGCGGGCGCACCGAGCATGAACGAATTTGGCGGCACGTCTTTCGTGACGCCTGCCTGGGCCATGATGATGGAATTGTCGCCGATGGTAAGGTGGCCGGCAATGCCGACCTGTCCTGCGAGCGTGACGTGATTGCCGATGATCGTGCTGCCCGCCAGACCCACGAGACCGCAAATGATACAGTCCTCGCCAATAACGCAGTTGTGAGCGATCTGGACGAGATTGTCGATTTTGGTGCCGCGCCCGACGCGTGTCTTGCCGAACCGGGCACGATCGATTGTCGTGTTGGCGCCGATCTCGACGTCGTCGCCGATCTCGACGATACCGACCTGCTGAATCTTTCGGTGCTTGCCGTCGACAGTCTCGAATCCGAATCCGTCTGCGCCAAGCACAACGCCGCCGTGCAGGATCACGCGGTTGCCGATGATCGTCCGCTCGCGCACGACGACGCGGGCGTAGAGCAGGCAGTCTGCACCAATCTGCGCCTCATGGCCGACGTAACTGCCCGCGCCAACGATCGTGCGGTCGCCGATGACCACGCCGTCCTCGATGATAGCGGTAGGCTGTATGGAGACGTCCCGGCCGAGTTTGGCGGTCGGCGCGACCACAGCGGTCGGATGAACACCCGGCGCAAATTTGACCGGTGGCGGGGCGACCCGCGCGACCACTTTTGCAAAGGCCGCAGCAGGGTTGTCCACACGGATGAGCACGCACGTCGTTTCAACGCTGGTCTCGCGGGAGAGGATGACGACAGAGGCCTGGGTGGTTTTGGCCGCGCCGAAGTATTTCGGGTTAGTGACGAACGACAGATCTCCAGGCTGTGCCTCACGGATGCCAGCCACGCCGGTTACAACCGTGTCGGGATTTCCCGCCAATTCTCCGCCCACCAGTTGGGCAATCTCGCGTGCGGTCAGTTGCACGATTGCTCGAAGCTTGTCGTTACGGCTGCGCGTTGGGTGCGTTCTTATTCAAGACTTTTAGAACATCGTCGGTCACGTCTGCCGAGTTCTGCGAAAACAGGATGGTCGGCATGCCGTTGGCGGTAAGGCCAGATTTGTCAAACACCATCAGATAGCTAGCGTCGCGGGCGATCTTGTCAATGGCGTCATTGATTTCTTTGAGCAGATTGCCCTGCCTCAGGGCTTTTTGCTCTTCCTGGGCCTTGAGGTGGGTGCGATGAAACTCCTCAATGTCCTGCTGAGACTTGCGGACCTCCTCCAGTTTATCGGTCATCGCCTTGCGCTTCTGCTCTTTGACTTCCGCGGTGTACTCGGGTTTCTCGGACTCGTCGCGAAGTTTGACGAGCTCGTCGCTGAGTTTGTGGTATTCCGCAAGCATCCTGTTTTCTTCTTTGCTGTTGCTCTC
>CAIKBP010000153.1 GCA_903825695.1 uncultured Verrucomicrobiota bacterium | reverse complement strand
CGGCAGGATTACAGCGCGTGGTGCGAAGTCTGGACGAGGTTCTCACGGCGACACCCGACAGCCGCGTGAAGATCGCCATCGAAACTACTGCGGGGCAGGGGACGTATCTGGGACATCGGTTTGAACATCTGGCGGAGATTATCCAACGCGTCGGTAACGCCTCACGGCTGGCGGTCTGTGTGGACACATGCCATATCTTCGCGGCCGGCTACGACATTCGCGCAACCCGCGCGTATGAGACCACGATGACGCAAGTTGATCGAATTATCGGATGCGAGCGCGTTATCGCGTTTCATCTGAACGATTCCAAGAGGCCGCTCAACTCGCGAGTGGACCGGCACGAACACATCGGCAAAGGTCATTTGGGATTGGCGGCGTTTCGTTGCGTGCTCCGTGATCCTCGTTGGGATGGTTTACCTATGGTGCTCGAGACGCCCAAGAGCGTCGACTTACACGAGGACGTCACGAACCTGCGTGTGTTGCGCGAACTGATGTGCGGACGCGGCGCCGCCCGCCACGGTAGGCCCACCCGGCCGTCAACACGTTGACAAACCCGACCTTTCCGATAGGGTAGATTAGAGCGAAGGATAACGATGAATGCGCCGGCAAATACGGTTCAATTGCAGCGGCGAGTGCGCGAGTTGAAAGGGAAGCGCAACGCCGTCATTCTCGCGCACAACTATCAGGTGCCGGAGATACAAGACGTGGCGGATTACGTTGGCGATTCGCTCGGTCTTGCCTACAAGGCACGCGAGACCAATGCCGACGTAATCCTGTTCTGCGGCGTACATTTCATGGCTGAGACGGCGAAGATCGTGAACCCGGCAAAACGCGTAATCATTCCAGACCTTGAAGCCGGTTGCTCGCTCGCTGACTCCTGCGACGCGGACGCGCTCGCCAAGTGGCGGGCTGAACATCCCGGTGTGACGGTTGTGGCTTACATCAATTGCACCGCCGCCGTAAAAGCGCAGACCGACATTATTTGCACCAGCGGCAACGCGGTGAAAGTCGTGAACTCCATTCCGCGCAACGAGCAGATTCTATTTTGCCCCGATGAAAACCTCGGACAATGGGTGATGGAACAAACCGGCCGCAAACTCATCCTTTGGCCCGGCGTTTGCCATGTACACGTAAAGTTCACCGCCGAATCGCTGGCAAAACTGCGCGCGAAACATCCCGGCGCGAAAATCGTCGCACACCCTGAATGTCTGCCTGTCGTGCGTTCGATGGCCGATGAAGTGTGCTCAACTGAGAAGATGATTGCCTACTGCCAGGAGTCGCCATCCAAGACGTTCATCATCGTGACCGAGAGCGGCATGTTGCACCGGCTCCGTAAAGAGGTGCCCGGCAAGGAGTTCATCGCCGGGCCTACCAATACTTGTAGCTGTAACGAGTGCGAGTACATGAAGAAGAACACCTTGGAGAAATGCGTTACCGCGCTGGAAAACCTTTCTCCGGAGATTGCGCTAGACGAAGATATCCATCGTCGGGCACTCGTTCCAATTGAGCGCATGCTGGCGCTGGGGAAATGACCCCGCCCCCGCCGTGATGTCAGCGAGAAACTACTTCTTCGCCTTGGCGCAACGCGCCGCCACGGCATCCCAATTAACGACGTTCCACCACGCCGCCACGTACTCGGCCCGGCGGTTTTGGTATTTGAGGTAGTAAGCGTGTTCCCACACGTCGCAGGTGAGCAACGGCACATCGCCGGTGGTCAGTGGATTGCCTGCGTTGCCAGTTTGCACTACACCCAAGGTCCCGTCTTTCTTCTTCACGAGCCATGCCCAGCCGGAACCGAATTGCGTCACCGCGGCTTGCGTGAACTGTTGTTGGAAATTGGTGAAAGAGCCGAAGACTTTGTCGAGCGCGGCAGCCAATTCGGTGCCCGGCTTGCCGCCTCCTTTGGGTTTCAGGCCTTCCCAATAAAAGGTGTGGTTCCATACCTGCGCCGCATTGTTGAAGATCGGGCCGGGCTGCGCTTTTACGATAATCTTATCCAGCGACAACTCGGCGAACTCTGTGTTTGGAATGAGCTTGTTAAGGTTGTCCACATAGGCTTGGTGATGTTTCCCGTAATGGATTCCCACGGTAGTGGCGTCAATGTGCGGCTCCAATGCGTCCTGCGCGTATGGCAGTTTGGGCAGTTGATGTACCATAACCAAGACTCCTTTCGTTCCTTTGGTTGCGCTAATTGATTGAACCCTAGTCTGCCGAGGCAGGGTTGTCAATATGCGGCCCGTGTTCTATGGTGCGCTCACAATGAACTGGTTGATTCATCACGCCAAACGCGTCGTCCGCATCACGGCGGGCATCGTAGTGGTGATCGCCGGCGTCATCATGGCAATCCCCGGCGTGCCGGGACCGGGACTGCTGACAATCTTCTTGGGCTTAAGCATTCTCGCGGTGGATTTCGTGTGGGCGCACAAACTTAAGACAAAAATGCAGGACACGGCCAAGAACGCTGTGGACAAGGTGCGCGGCAAGAAACAACCCTAACGCGCGGCCTTGTCGTACCAATGCTCGCAGTATTCTTTGTTTCGAAGTTTCTTCTGCATGCCAAACCCAAAGCCGATGAGCTTGTAGATCATCACCCATAACGGGGTCTGGTCTATCTTGCGCGTCGAAGTGATGATCCAACCTTTGTGAACGAGTTCGAACTTCTGGCCGCGTGGTTTTCCGATCTTGCGCAGGTCATAAGCCAGTTGCACGTCCTCGGCGGTGTACATGGTTTCATCAAAACCGCCAATCGATTCGAAATCGGTTTTGCAACAATGCATCATCCCAACGCCAACGCGGCTGAACCGCACGTAGATGTGCCAGATGAAATAGAAGAAGTTGATCTTGAGGTTGTGGCGCTCCGGTTCGATCCACGTGCCGCCGCCCACGATCTTCGGGTTGCTCAGGTGATCGTGAATGAGGACGAGCAGGTTTTCGGTGACCTGATTGTCGGCGTCACAGAATGCGATGAGCCTGCCACGTGCGGCCCGCACGCCGGCGTTGCGGGCCTTGCCGATGTTGTTGATCGGTTCGAAAACGACAATCGCGCCGTGGTCACGCGCCACCGCGGCGGTGCGGTCGGTGCTGTTATTGTCCACCACAATGAGTTCAGTGGCTGCACCGCGCTCGCGCTCGTAAATTGAGGCGGCGCGCTTGAGTGATTCAAGCGTGCGACCGATGTAGTTCTCTTCATTCCACGCTGGAATGATGATCGAAAGAGTTGGTTCAGTCATCGGCTTTGCGGTTTTTCGGCCTCGTCGATCAGCATGACCGGAATGCCATCGCGGATGGGGTAGCACAACCCGCATCCCGGATTGGTGCAGACGATCTTCTCGCCTTCCAGCTTAACTGCCGCTTTGCACTGCGGACAGGCCATAATCTCCAGCAGTTCCTTGTCGATCATAACGTTTCCTCCGCCACACGCGCAGCCTCGCTGTAAACCTCTTTGACCGCGACGCCCGCCTTGTCCGCGGCTCGTTTACACGACTCGTGCTCCGGTGAGCGCGAGACAATCTTGCCGGCGAGCCGTCCGATTTTCACCTCGATTGGCCCGAACTTCGTCTTCACCTTCACGATTTCACGGGCCAGCTTGCGCCGTTGCGCTTCGTGTACCCGCACACCGAAACTCGTTGTGTGCGTGAGCAACAGTTCCGCCATGCGATCCACGTCGTTCCGCTCGCAAAGCACGGTCAGCAACGTGCCCGGCCGGTTTTTCTTCATCTGCACAGGCGTCATGAACACATCGAGCGCACCAGCCGTCAGCAACCGCTCCATCACATCACCGAACAATTGCGGGTTCATATCGTCAATGTTAGTCTCGATAATCGCCACCGTGTCATGTTCTTTACCCATGCTTGCCTGCCCGCCGTAGCCTTGGCGAAGGAGGGCGCTCGCTGCCCGCCCAAGAACAGCCCGCAAAACGTTCGGCGTCTTATCCAAATCGCGTGAGCCGGCGCCGTAGCCAATCTTTTCAATGCTCATCGCTGGCATCGGGCCGAACTTCGCGCAGAACTCGGCGAGAATCGCCGCACCCGTCGGTGTGACCAATTCGCCGGACTCGATAGAAAGTTGTGTGGGCACGCCTTTCAACAATTCAAGCGTTGCTGGCGCGGGAATGGGAAACCGTCCATGCGCGGTCTCGACGAAACCCGAGCCAAGCCGCAGCGGTGAGGCTTGCACCTCATCCACGCCAAGTGTTTCCAGCGCGACGCAGGCGCCGACAATGTCCACGATAGAATCCACTGCGCCGATCTCGTGGAAATGGATTTTTTCCAGCGGCACGCCATGAATCTTTGCCTCAGCCATGCCGAGTCGTTTGAACACGCTCAATGCGCGTCGCTTCACATTCTTCGTCAATGCGCTCTTCTCGATCATCGCAGCGATTTCCTTGTAACCACGGCTTGCCCGCCGTAGCCTCGGCGAAGGTGGGTGATGCACCGCATGCTCTGCCACGATGCAATCAAACTTCGTTGCCGAAATGTTCTGCTTCACCACGCGCCGAGTCGAGATCGTGTAGCCGGGCAGCTTGAGCTTCGCGAGTTCGGCGCGCAGCGCGTTCTCCGACACGCCGAGATCGAGCAGCGCGCCGAGAAACATGTCGCCGCTAATACCAGCAAAGCAGTCGAGGTAGAGGAGTTTCATTTCAATGGCTTATGAACGCAAACAGACGCGAATAGGAAAACAAATATGTGTTCATGCGTGTTTATTAGCGGCTGAGAGATCGTTTATCAAACTCGCCGCGTAGCCGGCGCCGAAGCCGTTGTTAATATTGACGACGGTGACGCCGCTGGCGCAGGAGTTCAGCATCGCCAGCAGCGCGGCGATGCCGCCAAAGCTCGCGCCGTAACCGACGCTGGTGGGCACGGCGATGACCGGTTTGTCCACGAGGCCGCCGACGACACTCGGCAGTGCGCCTTCCATGCCGGCGACTACGATGAGAACGTTGGCGTCGAGGAGTTCTTCGTTGATCGCAAGCAATCGGTGGAGCCCCGCCACGCCCACGTCGTAGAATCGTTTCACGCGGTTGCCCATGATCTCGGCAGTGACGACGGCTTCCTCGGCGACCGGAATGTCGGTTGTCCCTGCGCAGAGGACGGCAATCGTGCCGGTGCGCTTTTGTAGCGGTTTGCGGACGACAGTGATGGCGCTGGCGGCTTCATGGTACCGGGCTTTCGGGAACGCGCGTTTGACGGCCCGGTAGGTTTCCCTGTTGGCACGGGTGGCGAGGAGGTTATCGTTGTGCTGGAGAATCTTCTTCGCGATCTTGACGACCTGCCCAGACGTTTTACCTTCGCAGTAGATTACCTCCGGGAAACCCTTGCGCAACGAGCGATGGCCGTCCACGCGCGCGAACTTCAGATTGTGAATGCCGAGCGACTTCAGTTCGCGCAGTACCCCATTAACAGACTTGCGGCCCGCGCGGACAGCGGTCAGCAGTTGGCTGAGTTTGGCTTCGTTCACGCAATTATGGTAACAGTGGACGACCGCTGCGGCAACAGCGGACTGCCTTGCCGTCAAATTCTGATTGCTGTCAGAGGTGGCTAATCCAGTTCCTTACCGGTCGCGGCATCGGTGATTTTGAACTGTTCAGGGTGGAAGCTGGGGTCGGCACGGAAACTGAGTTTGCCGGAAAGCTCCTTCTCCAATTCCATCAGCAACGCTTCATCCTCGGTCCGGAGGCGATTCAACACATCCGGGTTGACGTAAATGCGCAGTTGAGGTTGCTCGGTCTTGCCGTGTTGTTTAAGACGGCGAAGCACCTCGCTAATTTTCCGTTGGATTTCCACCGACATGGTCAGCTCGCTCTTGACCATGCCACGACCTTTGCAGTACGGGCAATCCTCGTAAGTCGCACTGGCGACGCTTTCACTGTGGCGCTGGCGGGTCATCTCCAACAGGCCAAGTTGCGAGATGGGCAGGACGCGTGTCCTGGCTTTGTCGCGTTTGAGTCCCTCGCGCACCCGCTGAAGAACCTTCTGCTGGTCGCTGCGGTGGCGCATGTCAATGAAATCGATGACAATTAGTCCGCCGATGTTCCGTAGACGGAGTTGGCGACAGATTTCTTCGGCGGCTTCGAGGTTTGTTTCGACGATGGTTGTTTCCAGGTCCTTCTGCGATTTGTGGCGGCCGGTGTTGATGTCGATGGCGACAAGCGCTTCAGTCTCGTCTACGCAGATATAACCGCCCGATTTCAGCCAGACCTGACGGCGGAATGCGTTCTCAATCTGGCGTTCGACGTTGAACTTGACGAATAGCGGCGTCGGTTCGCCGTACAATTTCACCTTGCCGCGCGACCACCGGCTGATTCGTCCAACCATGTCGCGGACGCGTTCATAGGCCACCTCGTTGTCGACCATGATACGGTCCACTTCTTCGGTTAAGAAATCGCGCACGGTGCGTTCCACCAGATCGGGCTCCTGAAACACACAAGAAGGCGTGGCGCCCGTTTTGATTTTCTGCTCGACCTCACGCCACGTGGACAACATGAGTTCGAGATCGCGGACGAAATATCGTGCCCGCTGGCCCGCGCCCGCTGTGCGGATGATGACGCCCATGCTTTCGGGCAGCCGCATCTTCTGCAGGATTTTTTTCAGCCGCTGGCGTTCCTTACCGTCTTCGATCTTGCGGGACACGCCACGGATCGCGTTGAACGGCATGAGCACGAGGAAGCGCCCGGGAATACTTATATTTGTCGTGATCCGGGGGCCTTTTGTGCCTATCGGCCCTTTGACGACCTGCACGATGACCTCCGAACCGGGCGGGTACAACCTTGGGATGTCCGCCTGTGTGATCTTCTTTTGTGACTTTTGCGTTTCAGGCAGGTCCAGCAACTCAACCCGCTGTTCGAACGATTCGGGGATGAGATCG
>CAIKBP010000152.1 GCA_903825695.1 uncultured Verrucomicrobiota bacterium | reverse complement strand
CGTCGCCTTCATAAACCCGCTGATAACCCTCAACCAGTTCAGCACGGAGCAGTTTGTCCATTGGTTTCACGGACGCTTGAAGTTTCAGCGCAAACAACCATTCATGCAGCTTGCCGGCCGCTTTCAGATTAGGCGCGATCAACGACGCGAGTTCTGCCGCCGTCGTAGCCTGACCTGCTGCGGCAAACTCGTTGACCAACAACAGCAGGAACTCGGGCTGGTCGGCCAGTTTCTCCGCCAAGTCCAGCCACAACGTCTGCGCCGCGTCCCATTCCCCACGGGCGAGCAGGTCTTTCAGTTGCTGATGATGATTATCGGTTGCCATGTGCAAGGAACCCTGATTGTAGTTGCGTCGGAGGTAGTGCCAATAAAAAAACACCCCAATTGTCAGGCGCGCGAATGCAGGATCTCCGCCACCGCGTCGGGTGTGATGTCATTATGTTCGCCCAGCGTTGCCCCGCGTTCGGCAAACCGCGCCCGCACCTTGCCCACCGCATCGTCCGCGGCGATGCCATAATCGCGCAAGCGCGTGGGCATGCTGAGGGAATGGAAAAAATCCTCGGTCTTCGCGATGGCCGACTCAGCCGTGTCCACGCTCCAGACACGTCGCCCATATTGCATCAGTTTTTCCCGTTTCCGTCTGAGTTGATGTGTCCAGACGCCAGAGAGCACGATCGCCAGTGTCTCAGCATGATCCAATCCATAGAACGCCGTCAACTCGTGGCCAATCATGTGGGTGGTCCAATCCTGCGGCACGCCGCAGCCGAGTAACGCGCTCAACGCCAGCGTCGCGCTCCACATGAGGGACGCGCGCGCCTGATAATCCTTCGGCGCAGCAAGTGTCTGTGGCCCGACTTCGATCAGAGTTTGAAGCACCGATTCTGACAGCCGATCCTGTAATGGCGCCGCTGCCTGGCAGGTAATGTATTGCTCCGTGACATGCACAAACGCGTCTACGATGCCATTTCGCACTTGTTTGGCAGGCAAAGAGAAAGTGGTTTGGGGATCGAGCGCGGAGAAAACAGGAAATACGTGATTGGACGAGAAAGCGAGTTTCTCAGAAGTTGCCCGCCGCGAGATTACCGCAAACCCGTTCGCTTCCGAGCCGGTCGCGGGAAGCGTGAGCACCGTTCCGAGTGGCAACGCGGCAGCCACGTTGCTGCCATGGGTGCGCAGGATGTCCCATGGATTTCCTTCCGTAAAACAGGCCGCAGCAGCGATGAATTTGGAGCCATCCAGGACCGACCCGCCTCCCACCGCGAGCACGAATTGGACACGTGCCTTCTTCACCACGTCCACGGCTTTAAGACAGGTTTCGTAATCCGGGTTGGGCTCGATCCCGCCGAACTCGATCAAATTGTGGGCCTTCAGCGCTGCCCTAACTTGATCGTACACGCCATTGTGTTTGATCGACCCGCCGCCATAGACGAATAATACAGGCCCGCCGGTCGGGACGCGGCTGGCGATTTCCGCGATCATGCCTTTTCCGAAAAGAATCTCGGTTGGATTCCTGAACACGAAGTTGTCCATCGTTTGCTCCTTTACCCCGCCGCCGTCGCACAATTCATCGTAACGCCCTACACATCAAAGATAACGGTGGCTCGCCATCTGCCGTTCGTAGTTTGTTCGACACACAACTGATGGTATGTCACTGCCTTGATCTCGTCGCGCGGTTCCGACCGTGCGAAATCAATCGGCCCACCGCGTATTATGGCAGTCAGCCGCGTCGCGTCAAGCTGCACAAACTCAAATTCATCGTACAACACACGGTTGGCATCCACTTCGTACAGCAGCTCCGTCAGCCAGTCGTGCAACAGGTTTTCGAGAGTCTGGTCTTCAAGCTTCATGCTATTCTCTCGTCGATCCTTGCCTTTCGCCAACGATCCCATCACCTCGTATATCGCCTGCGCGGCGTTGATGAACAACTCCGGCAACGTCGCCCCGTAAACATGGACGCCGATGTCAGCGGTGTGATCGAAAAACTCGTATTTCTCGGACATCTTCGACATGATTCACGCCGCAGAGAACGCAGTCAACAATTTTGCAGCGATCACCAGTTGATGCGGAGATTGTGCGAGGATCTTCCCGCTCCGTATATCTTCCAACATGCGGCCCGCAGCGGTCGACTCTAAGCATCATCCACGAATCGTGGCTTAACGCCACACCCGGCCGGATTACTTGTGTTCCGCAGTGGCGTCCGGTGTCCGTTCTGTTGGCGGCCTCCACCGCGCCCTGCCTTCGGTGACGAACTTGTCGAACTTCACCGCTTGGTCGTGAGTGAGAATCCCACGGATCTTCGTTTGCGCGCGGGCAAGCACCCCTTCCATCTGCTTCCGCACCGGTTCCATTTCCCGCTGAGATTCGCGGACGATGACACGCAACTGCTCCTGCTGCGCATTATCCAATTCCAACCGATTGCTTAGCCGTCTCACGATAGCCTCTTCCGTCCCGCGCGGGCTGCCGCGTGCGACATGCTGAACGCGCCGATGAATCAAGCTGCCTGTCAACAATCCACCCGCGGCCACGCCGAGCAGAAACACCACCACTACGCCAAGGATCGCTTTCCAGTTCTTCATGTCATTCTCCCGTCAAGACTGTGACCAGCACTGGTTTCTCCGCTCCACCGGCGATTGCGGCGTGCAGGTCGGTCAGATCTGGCGTCTGCGCCGCGAAGTTCCACACGCCAAGCGCCATGACAATTGCCGCGAACACTGGCACCAGCCGCCAAGCCCATACAAACCACGGTGCCAGCCGCTGGTTCTCCGCGCGAATCCGCGCCAGTAACCGTGTTTCAAATCCGAACTCGACCCGCGACGTGTCGATCTTGGCCGCACGGGCTACTGTGAACAATTTATCGATGTTATCGCTCATTATTTATCTCCAAAATTTTCTTGAGCGCCTGTCGCGCCCGGAACGCGCGCACTTTCACGTTCGCCTCGCTCCATCCCGTCAGTTCCGTGGTCTCGCGCACGCTTTTTTCCTCCAGTTCCAACAATGTGATCACCAACCGTTGCTCCGGCGACAATTTAGCCATCGCGAATTCCAACACCTCACGCGCCCGCTGCGGCGCCATGTTGTCCTCAACGGCGAGCGGCAGCCCGTCGAGGGGCACCTGTTCGGGTTTATGCCACGTCTTGCGGAGCAGGTCGTAGCACGCCCGCACCGCGATCCGCGAGACCCAGTGCCCGAAAGGCGCGTCGCCGCGGAATTGGCGCAGGTTGCGGTAGACCTTGATAAAGATTTCCTGGCAAACATCATCAAGCTCATGGTCGTTTTGGGCAAAGCGCCTGGCGGTGCCGAACACGCGGCTCTTGTGTCGCCGTACCAACTCGGCAAATGCCTCGTCCTCACCCGCGAGGGTAAATTGGATGAGGCGTTCGTCTGGAATTT
>CAIKBP010000151.1 GCA_903825695.1 uncultured Verrucomicrobiota bacterium | reverse complement strand
GGTCTTGGAGCCGCAGCTTGCGCTGTTTGCTTCTGAGATGCCATCCAAAGAGCCGGATGCGTGACACGCCAGTCCGGTTCTGAGAGAGGGGCGGCCGTGTAAACGGCTGCCCCTACTCGACCCGCACCGACCGCCGATGAACATCAACCGTCGCGGCGTGTGCGGTGGATTGACGCAGCGAATTGAGCGGAGTCAATCGCCCGCACTGGCCAGCACGGCAGGCGGATGCCCAACTTTGCTAATTCACGAAGCTGTTTTCTCAGATTTCATCACACGTGTGCCAGGCCTGTCTTCACTCTGTTTTTTGAATTGTGCCTTCGTCAGAAATCCGCTCACAAAATGTCAGTTTGCGGGCAACGTCACCCACCAATTTGCGGGTGAAAGTCACCCACCTTTGAGGTGAGCAGTTGCCCTGAGTGTTCTCGATCTGGGAACACAAGGGCAATGCATCAACTCAGTGAACCAGCAACAAACGAACGTCGCTCTGTATCAGCAGGGCTGGTCCAAACGCAGGATTGCCCGTGAACAATCGCAGCACAAGACAAGGGCTTTGTTGGGTGGTGGCTCCAGTACGATAAGAATCTTCTCCTCTGCTTCTGTATGCCGTTGCTTCGCGCTCGAAAAAGATGTAAAACTTCTGTGACTGAGTATGTAAATGTAAACCATCAAACAGGAGTGATGCAATGAGTTACCGTTATGAGTATGAAGAGACTGATACTGACGTTGCTGGTATCGGCAGCGTGTTAGATGCCCTACTGCCAGGTCCGTTGTCAGGTACTATTGCTTACAAATGCACGATTTACGACGATGAGACGGGCGAGGAACTCGCTTCCGGTCATGGCTGGTCGAAAAGCGAGGCAAGATCTGATGCTGAGAGTAATCTTTGACTATGGCAAGAGCTTTTATGGGCGTGGTGGAATTCGGCCATTGGCTACTCCAGAATCGAGGATAAAAAAGCCCCTTTTGCCAACGTCAGCCTTGATGCGCTGAGAAAGTCGTGTCGCGCCCCGCACGGGTTCAGAAGTCGCATCCGAAACTTGGTTTGGTGTCTTCTTGGTTCTCTTCTTTGCTGTCACTTGTCATGGTCGTCCGTCTCTTGGACGTTGGTTGAGACACGGTGATATGAAAGAGCGGTCAGCATCGGACAGCACCAGCAACAGCAGCAACGGCAGCAGCCTCGTTGCGCAGGCGGTTTTTTAAACGCGGAGCCACCGTGTTCGGGCAGGTTGTGTTCGCAAAGAAATTCTGAGTTTTCACTTTTGCCTGAAAGGGGGTCTCCACTTTGAAGCAAGTGACCACAAGGTGTAGGTCAGGTGTAGGTCCACTGACCGACAGATCGTCGAACGAAAACACAACCTGTAGTGTGTGCTTGCGTTAAGTGGAGACCCCATTTGCCTGATTTGATCGTCAACATCACGGCCAGCGGAGGCGATAATAACGACCTGGATAATTTGTCCACTGCGGATCGCTGAAATAGAACGAGCCGTTGGTGAGGTTGCAGGATTGCAGATTAGTCCACGTTGCACTGGCCAGATTCGTGCAGGCTTCCACCACGACGACCAGATTGGTAGGCCCGGTGATCGTGAACCCGAATTGATTCGTCCACACGCCGGGGTTGATGACTTCGACGCCTTGAATGATAACGACCGACGAACCTTGGTAAGCGTCGAGCCAGGCCGTGCCGTTGGTGGTCACCTCAAAGAGTTGCAGATTCTCAATGTGATAAGTGCCTGGCCCGCCTGCCGCGCGAATTTCGGTCAGATCGAAAATCAGCGTCGCCATGGTCGGCCCGCTGCCATCCGCAGCGAAGGCCGCTGACTGCGAGAACCGATGCGTGCCGCCGGCATCCACCAAGTCGCCGGCCAGAATGTAGTTGCCGTTTGTCGTTGGGTTCACCCAGCATTTGACTTCGACAAAGTCCGCGATGCCGTCGCCGTCGGTGTCCACAGTTTCGTAGATCGGATCGCCCAGCACGCTGCCATTTCCGGAGGAAACGCTGAATGTTCCCGTCGCCACGCGCTGCAAAGCTTTGCCTTGGGCATTCGTGCCAATCGCTCGATAGGAGATCGAATAAGTTCCCGCCTGCTGGACGTTCGTCAGCACTGCCGCGTAAACGCCATCATTGGGTGCGCCGTCGTTGTGCCAGCCGTCGTCAAACAAAGTCAGGCGGTTCGTCGTTCCATCTGGCAACTGGATTGTCGCCGTAATGGACGCGTTCGAGACGGCCACGACCGGGTTCGTGCTAAGATCAGCCAGCACACACGACACAACCGCATCCTGTCCTGGCGCAAAGAGGTTGGCCGTCTGCGGAATCAAGCCCACATTGGAGTCGCCAAAGACCATCAAACTATATGCCGCCTGTGTCGTGGTGATGCTGGCATCAATAACCGCCTTCCACACACCTCCCGTCGGATTGGCAATCGTGTAGGTGGCCAACAATAGATTGCTCACCACCGCGCTGGCCGTGTACTGCACATTCGTATTCGACAGCGGTGTATTCGCGTTAATCACAGTTCCGGAGGGATCGTTCAAACGAAAGACGATGTTTGTATCACTCGCCATCAATTGGAAGGTCAGCGTTGTGCTGGCGTCTGACACGACCGGATTGGTAACTGTGGTTCCGTTTGTCACCGTCCCGGCCAGCGATTCAAATGGTTGGAGCGAGATGAATTGCTGGTCTGCTCCTCCTGCCTCCGGCTTCGCCCCGCCATTAGGCTTTGCCGAAGGAGTAGTCGTATATGTTGTGGGCGTGGGGGCTGGGTTCGTCAGGGTGTTAACGATCCAGTTAACCACAGCACTATCATGCAAAAGGAAAAAATGATCTACCGAGGTTCCCAACTCTGAATCCGTTACGCTCTGAACCGGGTTGAGCAGAACGCTCGTTACCTGATACAACGGTGGCAATTGTAATCCCAAAGCCCAGAAGACCCCGTTAGCACTCGGGTACGTGACGGCACCATCGTTGATGTACTCATCTGTCAGAGCAGTCCCGTTATAAATATTCTCAGTCCTGATAGCCACGTTCCCCCAGAAACAATAATCTGGACTACCATTCCAATCTTTCAGGTTGTACATCGCATATCCAAAACCGCTCGCGGAGAACAAATACAATGGTACGGATGGCCACGGATAAGCCCTATTAAAGTGATTTCGCACATGGTCAGTGGTTAGGTCTTTTGTAGACTGCCATGAAGCTTGCAAAATGGGTAAATTAACAAAGCCGGTGGTATACGGGTTTCCATTACCGTGGCCGACATCCATAGTAAAATCCGCCACCACTGACCCCGCATTGGGGGTCGCAAGCATGACAACCTTGCCGACCTTCAGTGCGCATGAAGAGCTTGGGAAGGGAGAAAAATCATAGTTTTGCAGCGCGCTCCGCGTAATCAGGCCACCCATGCTGTGCGCGACAATGTGAATCTGTGGCGGATAATACGTATTCTTGTTCTTGTACTGCTCTGCCTTTTGTTGAATGTAGAGCTTCAACTGTCCGGCGTTGTAGTCAATCCCGTTCGTTCCGATTAGTACATGACCAGCGCCCCCCATAATCCCGGTTTCCGGCTGGTTGCAATCCCAGACATTGGTAAATCCACGTGCCACGAGCGCACCCCTCACGACGTACCAAGAATTGCTATCATCGGCAGCCCATTCCGTATAGGAGCCGAATCCACGCACGAGTACGACTGGCGTATTCTGAGGCGTCGCTGCTGGCGGAAGTGGAATGTTTGGCAACGCGATGTTGACATTCGTCGTC
>CAIKBP010000150.1 GCA_903825695.1 uncultured Verrucomicrobiota bacterium | reverse complement strand
GATCACCGTCAGGTTTGCGGCGGTGGCATCATCTCCAAGAGCGAGTACCCCGACCGCCGTGACGTGTTGTCCGGCGTCAAAAGCCAAAACATCTTCTGGATGAAAGGCAAAGTCACCCGGGATGTCCGCGAGAAGCGCAACACTCACAAAGGCGCTGTCATTTGGCTCACGGGCCTGTCGGGTGCGGGTAAGTCCTCAATCGCCACGGAATTGGAGCACGAGTTGTTTGCAATGGGGCTGCACACCTACGTGCTGGATGGCGACAATATCCGTCACGGTCTCAGCGCCAATCTCGGCTTCTTGCCGGAGGATCGCATGGAGAATATCCGGCGCGTTGGCGAGGTGGCGAAACTATTTGCGGACGCGGGAGTGCTGGTGATCACCGCGTTTATTTCACCGTATCGTGATGACAGGCGACTGGCGCGTTCGATCCTTAAGGACGGCGAGTTCATCGAGGTGTATATCAACGCGCCGCTGTCGGTCTGCGAGCAACGTGACTCTAAGGGTCTTTACAAAAAGGCGCGTGAGGGCAAAATCCCTAACTTTACCGGCGTGTCAGCGCCGTACGAGCCGCCGGAACGCCCGGAGATCGAAGTCCACACGGATCAACAAACTGTGGCCGAGTCAGTTGCGCAGATCATCGAGCACCTGAGGATCTCGCACATCAACAAGGCCTGACGGACGAAGTACTGCTTTCGTAGCGCCGGTATCTGCGCTCTTTGCGGCTAGGGATTCAGTTCTCCGCCGAGTGCAAGCCACCGGGGGCGGGTAGGAATTCCAAGACACTGCGCTCGGGGTCGTCTGGGTGCGGCATCGGACAATTCCAGATGCACGCGCCGCAATGTACACATTTTTCGCGGTCGAACATGGGCATGCCCTTGTCGTCGGGTGTAATCGCCTGACCGCTGCAAACTTCAATGCAGATTTTCGTGCCGCATTGTTCGCAGAGGTTCGGGTACAGAAACACGATGTGATCGGCATAACCGGCCGGGGCCTGAACTTTGCCGCCCATCAACAACGCGTCCTGATGCGAGACGAGGAGTTTTCCGTCGTACGGAATCGCAGGCCAGCCGACCCGGTCCATGAGCGCGTTGTGAGCGCTGACACCTTTGGCGGCGCATTCATGACGGATCTTCTGGATCTCTGCAAGGGAGATGCGGTCCCGGTAATACGCCGCGAGGCTGGGTGTATGGTCGCGCGGACGACGCGAACGGACGGGCGCAGCAAGCCTGCCCTTGGTCGCGCCGGCCAGCGCCATGCCGATCAGACCGGTGACGACGCCACGCTGAAAACCATCACGCGATTTCTCGGCGACGCGGCCTTCGGCTTCCACCCAACTCTTGCGGCGTCGCTTCACGTAAGCCGTTTCGAGATTCTCCTTCGTGAACGGCTTTTTCTCTTTCAACAACTCGATGACGGCCTCGGCCAACTGTGCGCCCGTTGTCCACGCTTCGTCCACGCCGCTGCCCGTGAGGACGTTGGTTGTTCCCGAACCTTCGCCGATGCGCGCGTAACCGTTGCCGACGAGATGCGGCTCGCCGCGGCGACCGGACTCGCCGAGCGTCTTCGCACCCCACGAACGAAGCGTGCCTCCTTGCAGATAACGCCACAGATACGGATGCAACATCCAGTGCTGTAGATACCGGTACGCGGTGCGGACCGGCGTGTCGAACCATGACGGCACAAAGATCCCGAGCGACGCCACGCGGTCGGGATAAACGTAGATAAACCCGAAAATCTCGGGTTCGGGATATCCCAACGTGTGTAGCACCGTGCCCGGTTCAAGCGGACAGTTCTCAGGAAGATTCACGACCATCTTCATGCCGATGGCCCAGTCGCGATTGTGATGGCCTTTCGGCATGCCGAAATGTTCGTCCAGTTGACGGCCGATTGCGCCGACTGGACCATCGCCGACCACTGTCAACGCCGCATGGATGTCCATGCCCGGCGTGTAGCCCAAATCGGGCTCACCTTGCTTGTTCACTCCCTGATCCGCCAACCGCACACCGGTGACCCGGTCGCCTTCGAAAAGAGGTTTGGCAATGGCCGTGCCCGGCCAAATCTGCACCGTACCAGCATTCATCAACTGTGAGCCGACCCACTGATTGAACTGCCCGATGGACAGCAACAGACCGCCGTCCTTGCGCAAGTACGGCGGGATATACGGTAGTCGCAACGCCTCATGCTCAAACGGCAGCACCTTCTTGAATGCGCGAATCATCTTGTCCGCTACGCGCAATGTCATCGAGCGCCGGCTTGTGCCAATCGGGTCGAGAAGATAAAGCACCTCCTCGTGTGTCACGGGAGCGCACATCGGAATCTGCAATGGGTCGAGGTTTGGAAACGATGCGCGTATCCCGCGCGCCCGGGTCACCACACCCGATACGCCAAATCCAATGTCGTCCGCCCGCTCATAACAGATCACCTGTGGCGGCATCCCCGGCGACACTGCGCTTTCCAGCTTAGGCGTCCCGTCAGGGTTGACCAACTCGCGGCTCAGCGTCGTCAAGAATCCGCCCGTTGCGGGTCCGAACCCGACGCAGACGATGTCCACATTCATGGCGCCACGGGCGCCATCCATCTTCTGGCGTTCCACTGTTGGTTGGGGTGTGGTCATGCTTTTTCGGGAGTATGGAGCGAACGCAATCTGGGCGTCAAGCAGGCCGTGGCTGAAGTTGAATCGCGGCGTAGGCGTACCGGCAGGCTTGCCCGGGGCGGAACAACCCGCTACAATGCGCGGCATGGGTAAGACGAAAACTTCTTCGCTGGTGGACACCCGCGTCATCTACTGCGGCGATAATTTGGAGCGGTTGAAGGAACTGTCCCGATATCCACATATCCATCAAATGGACGCCAAATGAATAACATCAGTGGAAGCACGAGATCTCTTCATGAGTTCCGTCAGACTCTCCGCCGAAGTCTGACACTGGCCGAACTCTCCACGTTCGTAGAACTCGGCGACGTGAAGCGTGTTGATGGAAAACCACTTGATCTTGATCCGAATGACTTGGTCCGTGCCGCAGTCGTTCTTGCAGTCTCCGCGATGGATGCCTATTTCACCGACAGGTTCGTCGAAATGTTGATTCCATTTTTGCAACAGAAGGGCGCAAGTGATGGACTCGTGAAACTACTCGCGGACGCACGGCTGGACACGAGGCAAGCATTGGAAATGTTGTCGATGAAGCGACCATACAGGAGAGTCAGAAGCCTTGTCGAGGCTTACTTAGAGCGGTTCACGGCTCAGCGATTCGGTGCGATTGACAGCCTCTTTTGGGCTTATGGACTCAAAGATTTCTCAAAATGTGTCGAAAGAACAATCGGTCGAAAGACTATTCGGCGCAGTATTGAACTCCTTGTGCTGCGTCGGCACCAGATCGTCCACGATGGGGATTTGAATTCGCATGGGAAACTCGTGCCAATAGACGGTCTTAAAATGTTCCGACGGATTCAGGACATACAGAAATTTGTTGAGGGAGCCGAGTCATTCTTAAATAAAATCATCAAGTTGGATAAGCCACCGAAACCACTTGTGGAGATGGCAATTCGCGAAGCCCTTAGACCCTAACCGACAATGGCATAGTCTCTTTAATCCGAAAGGCTGGACGATCAGCAGACCGGCGCCGAACCTATTTTATTGCGTGTCCGTGTCGCTGCTGCCTTCAATCCGGCCAAGCGCCACTTGCGTCGTTGAGCCTTTTGGCGTCTTCGACGACTTTCTAACGCCTTCTTCCCGGCATCCTTCATCCGCTTTGCCCAGCGGACGACGCGCGGGCGGTCGCGCATTTCGATGATAGTCGCATTCGAGATGATGTCCAAGTCCAACATCTTGTGGCAGGTCGGGCAGAGAATGACCAGATTGTTGGGGTCGTTGTTGTGACGGCGACCGTCGAGGTGGGCGACCTCCAAGACCTCCGGTATGCCGAAGCCGCAATGCGCGCAGAAGAGCCGGTCACGGTAGTGCGCGAAGGCTAACTTCCGGTAATTGACGCGCTTCATCTAGTGGATAATGGAACGAAAGCGATTCCTCGACAAGCTCGGAATGACAAGGTACACGAGTCTTGCATGAACCTCCCCGACGGATTAGCGGACGAGTACTGGCAGATGCGCGAGCGGTACGGTTCGTCGGCACGACTTGGCGAGTTTATGGACTTTCTTTATGATTTCGTTGGCTTTCGCTTGGAAATGGCACTTTTCGCGTCGGGTTGCTCGAAACTGCGCCCCGGTTGGGCTTTCCCGGCTTCCGGTTGGATGCAACCGGCGTCCGGTTATGCGTAACTGGGCTTCGGGATTGTGCAACCGGGCTGGGGTTGCTCGCAACCGGCGTCAGGTTCTGCGCACCCGTGGCAGGGGCGGGCGCGCCTGCGGTCGGGGTGGACATACCCGCAGCGCGGGTCTGGCCGTCCGCAACGGGAATCCGTTCACCCGCACGAGGAATACGCTCACCCATCATCAAGGGGCGCTTGCCTTCGGCGCAGTTCCGTTTACATCGGATAATCCAACGCCTCGGGGATCATGACTTTCGTCAGAGCCTCGGCGACGCGGTCCTTGGCGAGCCGGGAGCCGGCAAGCGAGCCGTCGAGTTTCACGCGCATGGCGGCAAACTCGGCGACGGTTTCGGGCGCGGCCTCCCGACGGTAGCCGAAAACGAGTTCGGCGCAGATCCGGCCGACTTCGCCGGCAGCGCGACCGCTCTGAACATTACCGAGATCGGTGTAGAAGTTGACCAGTCCCGGCAAACCATCCGCCAGCGCGGGGTTTTCCGCGCCTTTGATTTCGAGTTCTCGGACGTCGAGCAGAAGCTGGCGCGCTGCGAGCAGCCATGCAAGCGCGTCGGCGAGCAGGAACGTCACGCCCTGACGGGTTTTGTGATAGAGCTTGGCGCCTGCGTCGTCGCTGGCGGTCTGGAGATATTGGAACGTCCAGAGCCAGAGTTCCATCGCGGTGGCGAGCGCGCCGGCGCCAGTGCCGGGTTTTTCGGTGTCCCGGTTGCGCAGGTCGGCAATCCATTTCTGAAATTGGGCGAGGAACAGTTCATTACCCATTGTGATGGAGAGTTGGAGGCGTTGGACAGCTTCGGGACCTTCGTAAGTGGCCTCGAGCTGTGCGTCCATCCATTTCAATGGCAGGAAACCAGGACAATCTTCGGTGATGCCGTAACCGCCCATCAGGCTCACGGCCTCGCGCATCGTCGTCGCGCCGTAACCGGTGTTCCAGAGTTTGCACGCGGGACAGAAGACGTTGGTCAGTGAATCGAGGATGGCGAACTGGACAAGCTGGTCGTTTTGCAGCGCGTCGAACCGCGCGGTGTCGCGTTGCGCTGCCGGCTGTGCCGCGAGTTTCAAAAATTCAATGCCATCCTGCGCGGCCTTGGTGAGCACCTTGAACGCCGCGCGGCCTGTAACACCTTTTTCTTCGAGGAGGCGGTCTTTGACTTTTTCGAGCGGATCAAGTTGGTCGAACATGCGCGCGGCCTCGAAACCGAGCGACGCGCTGGCTTCGCCAGTCGCCCAGATGTCGATGAGCCGGTGCTGGGCGTCTTCTTTTTGCTGGAGACCGAGGTCGTAACGCGGCGTGCCCGGCTGACCGGCCCCGCCGCCGCGGAACCGGTTGCGTTGGTAGCGGATGACCGGCTCGATGGCGGAAAGCAGTTTCGCCGAGGTCATCAGCGCCACGGTCACGCGCGTCCGGCGAAAGACTGCCTCGATGATTTCCGCGTGCGAATATTTGGGAATGATGACGCCGTCCTTGATCGTGTATCCGCCGATGATACGACTGGCTGGAACCTTGAGGTTGAACACCGGGTCACAGGTCGATGAAAGTTGATGCACGAGCTTCTTCGTCGGCATGCCGCGGTCGAACACGCCGGGGTCGGTTTCTTCCAAGGTGATCATGCAACTGGTTTTGATGCGCGGGTCGTCAGTATCAACCGCGACGGTGACAACATTGGCGTAACCCATGTTCGTGATGAACCGGCCGCGTTTGTCCACCTGTAAGATCGGTTCCTTGCCTTCCTTCCACTCGGCGACGCGCACTTTGCCGCAGAGCATACCGGTGTCCACACCGACAAACGGCAACGGCTCGGTCAGCGCGAACGCGTACCGCCATGGCTTACGGTCCTCGCCCGGTTTGGGCGGCACGGCCCGGCTCATGTAATACGCGCGCTGTTCGGGCGTGCCGCGCTCATGGATCGGCGACAGGCCGAGGTTGCCGGCGAGACTGGCCGTGGCCGAACCGGCGTCAACCCACGACAACTCAAACGCCAGCAGCGCCAGCGCGAGATTCTTCGGCCCCTCGATGTAGCCGCCTTCGGCCGGGTCCATGAACGCCGCGGTGATGCCGGATTCGTCAAAATGCTTTAACAACCCGGCTTTCTCCGGTGTCCAGTCATGCGTGTTCCGGCCGCCATTGGCAACGAGACGCGCGACTGGACCGCGCGCGACGGCCCGGGTGGATTGCACCATCATCTGCAAATCGTACCGCTCGGCAAACCGCCACATAATCTGGCGCACATCGTCGCCGGGCAACGTGCGCAGCGTCTGAACGTTCTGAGTTTGTGCGTTTATCTTTTCCATGAAGACAATCCTTTTATTCGCGCCGCAAAACCCGATGATATAGGCGGCCATGGCGACCGAGTCAATGAGATTGGCGAGTAGCAGCGCATGGCTTGCTTCATCCGGGCGAGCCGTGGTAGTAGAACAATCTTGAGCTGCATACTCTAAAAAAAGGGGCGGGTAGCATGGACTCGGAATTGTCACGCGGTTGGCGATACGGTGTCGCGTTGATCATGCTTGCCGGCTTCGGCGTGCTGATCGGGATTGCCGTAAACACGTACACAGGTCACGTCGGCCCGCCGATTCCGGGGCGCGTGATGGATGCGGCCGGGAAGACCGTATTCACCGGCGCGGACATCATCGCAGGGCAGCAGGTGTTTCTGAAACACGCGTTGATGGAGAACGGCACGATCTGGGGACACGGGGCGTATCTAGGCCCGGATTTTTCAGCCGAGTACCTGCACCAGTTGGCACTGAGTGCGAAGGAACCGTCCACGCTTGCGGAGAACCGATACGATGCCCGGACGGATACGCTGTTGTATACGCCAACAGAAGTGGCGTCATATCAGCGTCAAAAGGATTTGTGGAAGGATTACTTCAATGGCTCGACGGCGAGTCGTGGCTTGTCTCCGAAAACCATTGCCGACCCGGAGGAACTGCGGCAGTTGGTGGCGTTCTTTGCTTGGGCGGCGTGGGCATCCGCAGCGCATATGCCGGGCAAGACATACTCGTACACATTGAATTTTCCGCACGAACCACTCCTCAAAAATGGACCGTCGGCAGATGCGGTTTTGTGGAGCGCGCTGAGCCTGGTTGCGTTACTGGCGGGTACTGCCGCCGTGTTGTTCGCCTTCGGCCGTTTCAATTTTCTCGGTTGGAAGGGCCGCCGTGAGGATATCCACCCGCAATTGTTACCGGGGCAGACGACGCCGAGTCAACGGGCAACCTTGAAATATTTCGTAGTCGTTGCGCTGCTGTTTCTTGTGCAGGCATTGGCAGGCGGCGGCGTCGCGCACTACCGGGCGCAGCCGGGAACGTTTTACGGCGTAGATCTGGCGGCGCTTCTGCCAAGCAGCATTTTGCGGACTTGGCATTTGCAGACGGCCATCTTCTGGATCGCGACGGCGTATGTCGGCGGTGGATTGTTTCTGGCGTCGGCGTTCGGAGCGCGGGAACCGGCCGGACAAGTGCGGGGCATCAACGCGTTGTGGTGCGCATTGCTGTTGGTAGTGGGCGGCAGCATGATCGGTGAACTTGTTGGCGTGAAACAGTTGGCGGGCAAACTGTGGTTCTGGTTCGGACATCAAGGCTGGGAGTACCTCGAACTGGGCCGCGGGTGGCAGGTATTGCTGGTGCTCGGTTTGGTCGGCTGGGTGGTGTTGCTCGTCCGGGCCGTCGAGCCGGCACGGCGCGACCGCGAGCAGCGGGAGATCGCAACGCTGTTCCTGATCTCGGCGGCGACGATTCCGATTTTCTATCTCCCGGCGTTTTTCTTCGGGAGCACGAGCCGGTTTACGGTGGTGGATACGTGGCGGTTCTGGATCGTGCATCTGTGGGTGGAGGCGTTTATGGAGTTGTTCGTGACGACGATGGTGGCGACGCTGTTCTACAAGCTCGGGATGGTGACACGGCAAACGGCGTTGCGGGTGATTTATCTCGATGCGATCCTGTTCCTCGGCAGCGGCATCATCGGCACGGGGCATCACTGGTACTGGACGGGACAAACGGTCACGGCGATGGCGTTGTCGGCGACGTTCTCAGCGATGGAAGTGGTGCCGTTGATTCTATTGACGCTGGATGCGACGGATTTCATGCGACTGACGCATGCGCAATGCGATGTCTGTGGCAAGAAGATCGATCTTCCGCACAAATGGACGTTTTATTTTCTAATTGCGGTTGGCGTATGGAATTTCATCGGCGCGGGAGTTTTCGGGTTTCTGATCAACCTGCCGGTGGTGAGCTATTACGAAGTGGGCACAAATCTCACAGCGAACCACGCTCACGCGGCGTTCATGGGCGTGTTCGGGATGCTTGCGGTGGCGTTACTGGTGTTCGCGCTGCGGCAGGTCTCGAGCGAGGCGCACTGGGAACGGATGCAGAAATGGTTGCGGCTGTCGTTTTGGGGATTGAACCTCGGACTGGCCGGGATGCTGGTGCTGAGTCTGTTCCCCAGCGGCGTGCTGCAGTTGCTCGATGCGATCAAGAACGGCTACTGGCACGCGCGGAGCCCTGTGTTTTCCAACCAGCCACTCATCATGGCACTGGAATGGGCGCGGCTGCCAGCGGACCTCGCGTTCATCCTGCTTGGCGTAGTGCCTCTGGTGATCGTCACGCTGCTGACTTATCGGCATGCTTGCGCAAAGGGATTTGAGAAGGAGACGACCCCGTGATCATCGGGCCGGTATCTTCTTGCTGAATAGGGACTTAAGGGCTGAACATGAACAGACATGGACGAATCGGCGAACCAATCTACAGTTTGTTGCCGACAGAAACCGAGGAAGTCGTAGCAATCGAAAACGAGCGGGATTGACGGACGGGAGAGATGTAGTTAAAATACCTTTCTGGAAGGAAGGAAGAGGAGATCAGGGTTGTGCCACAGTCGAATTCGCTAACGGGACAGAAGGTCGTTTTGCAGCGTGACGACGTCTTCCAATTGCTGACGGCCTTGCGCGAGCGAGGATACTGCGTCATTGGGCCGAAGTTGAAGCGCGGAGCGATTGTTTATGACGAACTGAACTCGGGCGCGGATTTGCCGGCCGGCTGGACGGACACACAGGATGGTGGCACTTATCGTTTGCAGAAACGCAGGGATAATGCGTTGTTCGGCTACACAGTCGGGCCGCATTCTTGGAAGAAAATTATCCATCCCGCAACGCGCTGTTTCTGGCGGGCGAAACGCAACGGGGATGGGTTCGAATCATTGGGCCAAGAACGCGAACCGACCAAACTTGCATTCGTAGGAGTTCGGGCGTGCGACCGCCAGGCCATCGCGGTTTTGGACAAGGTTTTCCTCGAGGGAAAATATGTCGATCCCACCTACAAATCCCAACGCGAGAACGTCTTCATCGTAGCGGTCAACTGTAGTCAGGCGGGGGGCACATGTTTCTGTGTGTCGATGGGAACCGGACCGAAGGCGACCTTCGGATTTGACCTGGCGCTGACGGAAGTCATTGAGAACGGCGCGCATTATTTCGTCGTGGAAATCGGCTCGACGCGTGGTGCGGAGATTCTCGGCGGCGTGCCCTGCAAGGAAGCAAGCTCCGAGCAGTTGGCGGCAGCCAAACGGGTCGTCGCGGAAGCGGCTGCGCATATGGGCCGGCAGATGGATACAACCGACATCAAAGGGCTTTTGTATCGGAACTATGAGAATCCGCGCTGGGACAATGTCGCCGCCCGCTGTCTGAATTGCTCCAACTGTACAATGGTCTGCCCGACTTGTTTTTGCACGACCGTCGAAGATGTGACGGACCTGACAGACGATTCTACCGAACGTTGGCGAAAATGGGACTCATGTTTCACATTGGATTTCACATACATCGTTGGCGGCAGCGTACGGGCGTCGGCGCTGGCGCGGTATCGTCAATGGATGACGCACAAGCTGGCCACCTGGATCGATCAGTTCGGCACGTCGGGCTGCGTCGGGTGCGGGCGTTGCATCACGTGGTGCCCGGTGGCCATCGACATCACCGAGGAAGCCCGCGCCATTCGCGAAAGCGAAGCGGTCAGAAAGGAGCAGCATGATCCACACACTTGAACCAATCATCCGCGAGCATCCGTTTTTCAAGGACCTGGCCGAGCCGCATCTAAAACTGGTCGTCGGCTGCGCCAAGAATGTGCGCTTCGACGAAGGCCAGATGTTGTTCCGCGAGGGGGAACCGGCAGACGAGTTTTACCTGATCCGCACCGGCCAGGTGACGATCGAGGTGCATGTGCCGGGGCGCGGACCAGCCATTTGGGAGACGGTTGGCGAAGGCGGCGTGCTCGGCTGGTCATGGCTGTTCCCGCCATATCGCTGGCATTTTGACGCGCGAGCGCAGCAACCGACGCGCGCCCTGGCCTTCGATGGCAAAT
>CAIKBP010000149.1 GCA_903825695.1 uncultured Verrucomicrobiota bacterium | reverse complement strand
CTAAGGCACGACATCACTACTCCGCGTTAGACCTTCAGCAGGCGTATCTTGCTCAAGTCCATCTCGCCGAGGCCCGCCTTGTACGCGGCGCGCGTCGACTCAATGGCGTCTGGCTTCAGGTCGAACAGCGTCGTCGCATACGCATCGGCGGCTACGGGGTCGGTCGAGGCCATCAACGTGTCGAGAACTTTCACGTCGGCGAGGTCGCCGCCCACGGGACCGTGGCGCAGCAGGATCCGCGTGGCGTCGATCACCGTGAGGTTCGGGCGAATCACGGTGTTAAGGTCGGCCAACCTTTGTCCAATGGACTGGTGAATCTCACCGCGTTGGCCGCCGATGACACCCATCACGTTTTTCATTCCCAGCGTGAGACGCGATAAACCGTGATGTTTCGCGACGGGCACGTTGATGTAACAATCTGCGTCGAGGGCATCCTTGTAGAACTGCCATTCGGTTACCAACACGCCTTTCTCAATCTTCACAGGGACGAACTTGCGATTGTCGACAAACTCGCACGCTGCACGTCGGTCGCCGATAGATTCGACCGCTTCGGCAATTCCGCTGTTGGTGTAACAACGTCGGCTGTCATTGCAACTGCGGTCAAAGACCATCACCTTTGACGCGCCCGCATCGAGCGCCTGCTTCACCAGCGCCATGACGACCCGCGGATGGGTATTAGCGCCTTGGGCCGGATTCCGGTCCCAGCCTATATTTGGTTTGACTACGACCTTCGCGCCAGGCTTGACGAATTGTTTTATGCCACCCAGCGCCCCAAGAACCTTCGCGACCAGCATTTCATAATTCGTGCCGCTCGCCATCGCCAAAGTCGGCGCAACTCCCGAAACTTCCGGTATTCCCGCAGCGAATGCTGTGGGCGTCATCCGAAAGAGCGGGCCAGCCACCGTCAAACCCGCGGACCACGCAGCCACCTGCTTAAGAAATTCTCGTCGATTCACAACCCGCCCTTTTAGCAACCGCCGTTATTAGGTAAACATAACCCCAGTCGCGTCAGTGGGCAAGCACGCATGAGCGTGGAAAACATGTGCATCAGACGGCTTGTCATCGTCTGGTGAATAGTGTTAGCATCTCGCGCAGTCAGGAGCACCGGGCGATGTATAAAGAATTCTATGGGTTGCGGGAACACCCCTTCAACATGACGCCTGACCCGCAATTTTTGTTTCTCAGCCGCAACCATCGTATCGTGCTGGAGATATTGCTCTATGGCATCCGTGAGCGCAAAGGATTCATTGCCATCACAGGCGAAGTCGGTGCGGGCAAGACGACGCTGTGTCGCGCGCTTCTAAGATCGCTGGATGCTACGACCAAGACGGCCTTGATGCTTAATCCATGCCTGTCCGACTCACAGATTCTGCGCGCCATCTGCGATGAATTCCATCTCCAGACCGCCAAGACCACGAAGAAGGATTTGTACGACACCATCAACGCGTTTCTGTTGCGCGAGTTGGCCGCTAATCACAACGTTGCACTGATTGTCGATGAAGCGCAGAACCTCCGGCCAAGCGTGCTCGAACAGATTCGCCTTCTGTCGAATCTCGAGACTGAGAAGGAAAAACTCCTGCAGATTGTGTTGGTTGGTCAACCGGAACTGGGCGAGTTGCTGGCGGACGACAATCTTCGGCAACTCAGGCAGCGTATCGCGTTGCGGCATCACGTCGCGCCGCTCGCGATAGAAGAAGTCAGCGAATACATTCAACATCGGCTGCACGTGGCTGGCGGCGATGGACGGATCCAATGGACACCCGAGGCGCTGACGTTGATTTACGAATACTCTGGTGGCGTGCCACGCCTGATCAACGTGCTCTGTGACAAGGCGCTGCTGGCTGGTTATGTTTCCGAAAGCCTCATCATCGATGGCGCGATGATCCAGCGCGCGATTGACGACACGGAATGCAAGATGGTCTCGATAGCGCCGGGACAGCCAGTGGAAGCGACACGATGAGCCTCGTTCACGAAGCCCTGCTGAAAGCCGAGCGCGAAAAACAACGCAAGATCGGCGGCGTCCCCATTTTTGTGCAACGGATGCAGCCCGTGGAATTGCGGCCGACTCCGCCGCGTGATGAACAACCGGCCGCAGCAGAATACTTATCCCGCCCCGCTGAGCCGCTTGCACAAACGGCAACCTCCCCCGATGCCGCACCGGCTCAGAAGTCGCACCAAGCGGTGTTGGTGGTCGTCGCGGCAAGCGTTGCCCTAGTGGCGATTGTGGCAATCGTATTCATGGTCAACCGTGCGGCTCCGACCACGCGCAAGACCGAGTCGCAGGGTGTGCCAAGCCCAGCCCCGGCTGCTTCCGCACCAACATCCCCAGAGGTGGCGGGCGCACCAACAGAAGTACCCGTTCAACCCGCCACACCGCCGCCTCCTCTTGACACATCTCGATACCATATCACCGGCATCATGAAAGACCCGCAGGGTAAATATTGTGCGGTGATAAACGGTCGCGTCGTGTATGCCGAGTCCTACGTTGACGGTGCCACCGTGAAAGCCATCGAGCGCGACCGCGTCACTCTTGATGAGAGCGGCCGCGAATTCGTGCTGCGGCTGAACTAGCCGCGCCGCCACGGTTTTGGGTTGTCGTACTCGCCCTGCTCGCTGCCGCAGTCATACATAATTTTCGGCGAACGCACCGGCGGCCGACTGATGCGAACAGTTAACCATTCAGTTTGGCTAACCGCTGACTTTTTTCATTAGGCAAACAGCCCGTCGGCTTTGCCACCACCAACGCTCACCCTCGTTTGTTACGGTCGCGCAGGGCGCGTTGAACTTCTCGTTCGGCGGTCTTGCGTTTGAGGGTCTCGCGTTTGTCGTATTGGGCTTTGCCTTTGCCAAGGCCGAGCAGGACCTTGGCAAAACTCTTGGTGAAATAAATCTTTAGCGGGACGAGCGCCATGCCCTTGGCGCCGAGTTTGCTGGCGAGTCGGTCGATTTCCTTTTTGTGGAGCAGGAGCCGGCGCGGACGGAGCGGGTCAACATTGTTCCGGTTGCCGAATTCGTACGGGTTGATGTGCGCACTGTAAAGCCAGATTTGATTGCGCTCGACGCGCGCAAAGGCGTCGTCGATTGATGCGCGGGCGTTGCGGAGGCTCTTGACCTCCGTGCCCTTCAATTCAATGCCCGCCTCGTACGTCTCGTTGATGAAATAATCGCGGCGGGCCTTGTGATTGTGAATTGTGGCCGGCATCGTCATCCGTCCCGGGGCCAATGGTCTGGACCCTTGCCACGCGTTGTTTCAACCCCGAACGCCCGCGGGGCTACTCTTAACCGACCTTCTCGTCTTCAAAGATTTCGTAACCAATCTTGCCTTCGCCGATTTCTTTCAGCGCAACATCTGCGTGATCCATGCGCGGGTCGGTTTGTGTCATAGGTCGATGTCCTTGGGCGAGTTGGCGCACCCGCCGTGAGACGATGTTGACTAACAAATCCGGATTGGCGACACGCTGCAACGCTGCTTCCAAGTATTTGGTGTTCAAACGCAAAGCGCGGCTACTATACGGAGAATAGAACCCGGACGCAAGGTTAATTCTTTGTGCCGCGACGATCTCGCCGGTGCTGCGAATATATCGCAATCGGCGCGGAGATGACAGGATACAAAATGAACGTCGCACCCGCCGGTATGGTCTCAATTCTTGTTGTAGTCGGCCAAGAGGGAGAGTCGTCATGGGACCGCGGCAGAGACGTTGCGAGTGCGTTTGACAGACCCAGCCGGCTCGCCTAGGATGGGCGGTCGCAGCGTCCGTAAAATGCGGAGCAGAATATTCATGGCAAAGAAACCGACGCAGAAAAACAGACCCAAGCCAGTCGCGCCAGCATCTGCGCCGCCTGCATCTACTGACGGCGTCCTGGGTTCGATAGCACCGGCGCAGCCAATGCACCAGCTTTTCACGGCGCAAGACTGGATTGCGGCTGGTGTGGCGTTCTTAATCGCCGGACTGGCGTTTTTTTATTTGATGTCGCCCGAGGTCACCATGGAAGACTCGGGCGAGTTGGTGACGGGCGCGTTCAACTTTGGCGTCCCGCATCCACCGGGTTATCCATTGTGGGCATTTCTGGGATGGGTATGGCGGCATCTGGTTCCGTTTGGCAATCCGGCGTGGCAGATTTGTCTGATGTCCGTACTGACCGGCGCGCTGGTGGTGGGCATCATGACTTTGTTGATGACGCGGAGCATACTGATGCTATTGCGGTCGTTGGCGTGGGCGGAACCGATCGACGAGAAACTAAAGCGGTGGATAGCGCTGAGTGTGGGCACCAGCGCATCATTGTTGTTTGGCTTTAATCGGGGCGTTTGGCTCTGGGCGTGCGTGCCGGAGATGCGCGTGCTGAACGTGTTCATGTTCACACTTACGGCTTTCACCTTCTTTGGGTGGATGCTGCGGCCCGAGCGCCATGGATTCCTCTACGCGACAGTTCTGGTTTACGGTCTTGGGATCAGCAATCATCAGACGATCTTCGTGATGGCGGCGCCGTTTCTTGCCGGGGTATTCGTCCTGGAATTACTGAACGGGTTGGACGCCAGGGTGTTCCGGAAAGGAAGTTTCAGAACGTTTGCCGAGCTGATGATCGCCGTGTTGCTCTCCGCTGCCGTGTGGTCGTTTGTAATGGCATGGGTTGGGATGAAACAACTGAAGGAGTTCATCCCGTTGCCGGTATTGGGGGCCATGGACTTGAGTATGGTCGCTTGGTCATTCGGAATCGTTGGTCTGTTTCTGTTGATCCTCGGCGCAAGCGAAGAATGGCTGAGTTGGCGGCGGGCGGCAATTTGCACGATGATGTTTCTGATAGGCGTGGGATTTTATGCATACATGCCCGTTGCCGCGGCAACGAACCCGCCGATGAACTGGGGATTCACAAACACCAAGGAAGGGTTCCTGCACCACATCACACGCGGACAGTACGAGCGATTGCACCTAGCCAGTCCGTTTAGTCATGACTTTTATATTCAGATCCAATTGTTTGCCAAAGCGTTGTTACAGCAGTTCAGTCCGAGATTAGGCTTGGAACATGATTATCTATTGGGGTTGCCGTTCGCATTGCTTGGTGTTGGCACTATTGCCTTTCTGGTTTTCAGTTGGAGATCGATGCGTGTCCGCGGTCGATCTTGGCTGATCTTTGTCTGGATGGCATTCTTCACGACGAGCGTCGGTCTGCTGACGATCATCAACCCCGGGGTCGACAAACAACAGCAGGAGATCAACATCAAGTTCTTCGCACCGGCGCACGGGTTCTTTGCGATGTTGATCGGTTATGGCCTCGCCCTCGCGATTGCGTGGGTGGCGGCGCGGTGGAAGAAACTATCCGTGTCTGCTGTACGAGTGACATGCGCGGCGCTGCTGGTGCTGCCGCTGATACCGTTCCAGCGGAACTGGCCGATTTGCGAGCAACACGGACACGATTTTGGATACCAGTTCGGCTACCGCATGTTCTACCCCGGCGGGGGTTATCCGCCAATGGAGCGCGACGCAGTGTTGTTTGGCGGGACGGACCCGGGCCGCTTCGTGCCGACATACATGATCTTTTGTGAGAGTGCGGTGCCGTCATCGCAGAGGTTCCGCGATCCGCACTTCGATCCGGAGGGTGGCGCGAAGTTTGACCGTCGCGACGTGATAATCATTACCCAGAATGCGCTGGCCGATTTCACTTACATGAATTACATCCGGAATCACTACGACGCCAGCCGTCCCGACCCACGTAATCCCGGCACGCTTCTCAATCGTCCGCCCTGGCAGCGCTGGTGGATTCAGCACGCGTGGAAAGCCCTTGGCCGCGATAAGACGTATCCCGAAAAACCGATTTGGATTCCCACTCCGAAAGATTCAGAGCACGCATTTCAGGAATACGTCGCTGACGTACAGGCGCGCCAGCAACATGGCCAGCAGCCCTCGCCCGATGAGCAAGTCGACGTTCAAGATGGGCGCGTGTCGGTACGCGGTGTCGGCGGAGTCATGAAAATCAACGGCATACTCTGCCGCCAGATTTTTGACCACAACAAGGACAAGCACACCTTCTATATCGAAGAAAGTTACGTAATCCCATGGATGTATCCGTACTTGGAGCCCTACGGCATAATCATGAAGATCAACCGCGAGCCGCTCCCGACGCCACAGCAGAACCCGACGTTATGGCAGGAAATCGTCGTTCGCGACCGCGCTTATTGGGATAAGCTGTGCGCCGACTTCGATGCGCGGCCCGAGTTCCACCGCGACAGTGATGCCCAGAAGACCTTTTCCAAACTGCGCTCGGCGATTGGCGGGATCTATGCGACACAGAAGCTGTACGATGCGGCGATGTACGCGTTCCAACAATCGCTGCAGCTCTGCCCCGAAAGTCCAGAGGCAAATTTCCGGCTTGCCCAACTTTGCGCCGAGGTTGGGAAATTCGATGAAGCAATTGCGACGCTTGAGAGCTACCAGAAGCGCGACCCGCTCAACAAAAAGATTGGAGAAGGAATTCATCAACTACACGAACTCAAGCAGCAGAGCCGACAGCTACAGCAACTTGAGCAAAATGTTGCCGCATCCCCATCCAACATTCCACAGGTACTGCAACTAGCCCAAGTGTACAGCCAGATCGGCAAGCTCGACAAAGCCGTCCCACTGCAAGAGCACGCGGTGGCAGCCATGCCGCGAAACGCTCAAGCGGTCATGCAGTTGGCCAGAATGTACAGCCAACTCGGACGGGCAGACATGATTTCACATCTGTGCGACAACTATCTTGCCCAGACCAACCTTCCTGCTGGCTATATGATGATGATTGCACAAACCTATTTGACTGCGGGTCAGGTTGACGGGTGTATCAACACGCTCCAGTCAATTCTGCAACATTACCCACAGGAGGGTGACGCCTACTATGGATTGGCGCGCGTTCGATCAGTACAAGGCATGGCCGCAGATTCAATCAGTGCCCTTGATGCGGCCATTCGGCTGAAGCCCGACTATTATCGTGACCGTGCCCGGAAAGAATCATGGCCAGACATCGTGCGCAATGATCCGCGGTTCCAAGCACTCATCGGCGCGCCGGCACCTGCCCCCCTTGGCGTAATGCCGTAAAGCGCGAGTCGCTCACCGCGTTGGCTTGTCATCAGTCCGCCTCCAAACGTCAGCGAGACCGCAACACTTTTTCCACTGCTTTTAATGGCAGGCAATTCACGACGTCGGTCTTGGTCAGCCATCCCTTTCTCGCAATGCCGATGCCGATGGCGAGGTATTGGAGATCCGGGACGTTGTGGGCATCAGGGTTGATAGCACACTTAACGCCGAGTTCCTTGGCGTGTTTCCAAAACCGCCAATCCAGATCCAGCCGGTAAGGATGTGCGTTTAACTCGATGATCTTGTGGTGTCTTGCAGCGGCCTCGATTACGTCTGGCAGGTTTATAGGATAGCCTTCGCGCTCCAGCAGTAACCGCCCTGTGGGGTGCGCCAGCATTGTGACCATAGGATGCGCTAGCGCCTTGCAGATGCGCTTGGTTTGGGCTTCCGCGGACAAGTTGAAGTTGGTGTGGACGGCGGCGATGACGTAGTCGCATAACGCCAGTGTCTTATCGTCGAAATCGAGCGAGCCGTCTGGAAGAATGTCGCACTCGACGCCGAAGAAGATGCGAAAGCTGTCCTTGGCGAACTTTTCGTTCAGCCTCCGGACCTCCTCGGCCTCTTGGCGCAGGCGCTTTTCGTTCAGCCCATTGGCTTGGTGCTGTGATTTGCTATGGTCGGCGATGCCGATGTATTCCAGGCCGAGACCCATCACGGCACGGGCCATCGTTTCGATGCTCTCAACACCATCGCTCCACGTCGAATGACAGTGGAACGCCCCCCGCAGATTCTCTATCTCGATGAGTTTCGGTAGTTCGCCTTTTTCAGCGGCCCCGATCTCGCCCGTGTCCTCACGCAATTCTGGTGGGACGTAATCGAGTCCGAGAACGCGGTAGAAGTCTTCCTCGTCCTTGCACTTGATCGAACTGCCGAGTTCTTTGGCGCTCTTCTCCTTCTCAGCAACCGGCGAGAAGCCGTACTCGTTCAGCGATAACTTGTTATACTTCAGCGCCCGCGCCCGCAGGGCAATGTTGTGCTCCTTACTGCCGGTAAAATAGTTCAGTGCGAACGCGTACTGCATGTCGCTGACCACGCGCAGATCAGCTTGGACGCCGCCCTTGAGCACGATGCTGGCCTTCGTCTCGCCCTTGGCGCTGGCGTTGATGATGCCGGGCATCTGGACGAAGGCGTCTATGATCGCCGCTGCATCATTTGGTTTGGCGCTGACCAGCAAATCCACGTCGCCGATGGTTTCGCGGTGTCGTCGCAGACTTCCTGCAATGCTGCAGCGGATGACGCCGGCATGTCCGCGCAATGCTTCTAAAATCGGCAGCGCGGCAGCTAAAGCGGTATGGTAGTGATGTCGCGAACCGAAACGACGGATGAGCGCAATGCCTTCAAGGGTTTTCTGCTGTGATTGCTCACCGAACCCATCAAGCTGCGCGACCTTGCCAGCCGTGCACGCTGCCTCGAGTTTTTCAATCGAGTCCACCTTGAGCCTTTCGTATACCGCCTTGGTCTTCTTGGGGCCGAACCCGGGGATGCGGAGCATGTCAAGCAGGCCTGGTGGTAGCGACGCCCTCAACTCGTCGTGGAATCTGAGGTGATTTGTCGTCACCATCTCGGTGATTTTTTTGGCGAGATCGGTCCCGATACCCTTGATCTCGGTGAGCCGCTGTTCGTCCACCAGTTTGTGGAGGTCTTCCTGCAGGCTGCTAATCATCCGCGCGGCATTGTAGTATGCGCGGACACGGAACGGATTCTCGCCTT
>CAIKBP010000148.1 GCA_903825695.1 uncultured Verrucomicrobiota bacterium | reverse complement strand
TGTTTTTCCATCTCCCGTGGTTTCTTCTTCCCCATCGCGCGGCGCAAAAGATCGGCTGCACCGAGCGAGTATCCCGCCAACACATTGGTCGCCTGCATGACCTGTTCCTGATAGACGAACACGCCGAAGGTCTCTTTCAGGATTGGCTCGAGCAACGGATGGTCATATTCGACCTTTGTTTTGCCATGCTTGCGGTTCACGTAATCGTTAAGCATGTTCATCGGCCCGGGACGGAACAGCGCAATCAGGGCGATTATCACGTCTATTGAATCCACGCCGATGCGACGGCACAAGTCGCGCATCCCCTGCGATTCAAGCTGAAACACGCCGATGGTGTTGGCTTTATTCAGTAGATCAAACGTTTTCTTGTCCTCGAGCCGAATCTGGCTGATGTCGATCCGTTTGCCCGTTGTTTGAGCGATTAAATCAACCGCCTCCTTGACGACGGTGAGCGTTTTCAAGCCGAGGAAATCCATCTTCAACAGGCCGAGGTCGCCGAGCGGGTTCATCGAGTATTGCGTGACGATTTCGTTCGAGTTCGTGCCTGTGGTAAGTGGAACGATGTTTGTCAGCGGTTCCGCGCCGATGACGACGCCCGCGGCATGAGTCGAAGCATTGCGCACGAGACCTTCCAACGTGAATCCGTAGTCGATGATTTGCCGCGTCGTCTCCTCGTTCTCGTAAGCCGCTTTCAGCTCCGGCGAGACGTCCAGCGCCTTATTCAGGGTCATCCCGATGTCGGGTGGAATCATCTTCGCGATGCGGTCGCCTTCGGAGTATGGCAGGCCGAGCACACGGCCCACGTCGCGCACAACCATTTTCGCCCCCAGCGTGCCGAATGTGATGATCTGGGCGACGCATTTCTCACCGTACTTCTTGCGGACATAATCGATGACTTCGGGCCGACGGTTGTAGCAGAAGTCCATGTCGATGTCGGGTGGCGAAACGCGGTCGGGATTCAGAAACCGTTCGAACAGTAGTTGATAACGCAATGGATCGATGTCAGTGATCTTTAAGACATATGCCACCACACTGCCGGCTGCGCTGCCGCGGCCCGGCCCGACAGGGATGCCCTGACTTTTCGCGAAATGGACGAAGTCCCAGACGATGAGCAAGTAGCTTACAAACCCGGTTTTCTCGATCACCTTCAGTTCGTATTCCACACGCTCGACAATCGTTTTTTCGTCGGGGTTCTTCGGCGTTTTCCAGTCGATGCCGTATCGCTCACGAAGTCCTTGTTCACACAGTTGTCGCAGGTACTTTTCGCGCGCGATCCCTTCGGGCGGATGATAGACAGGGAACCGCAGCTTGCCGAATTCCAACACCAGGTTGCACTTTTCGGCGATGTCCATGGTATTGTGAAGCGCCTCGGGCACCTCGGCGAACAACGCGTGCATCTCCTCGGGCGTTCGAAGATAAAACTGATCGCTCGGGTAGCGTATTCGTTTCTCGTCGGCGAGCATCGACTGCGTCTGCAGACAAATCAACACGTCGTGTGCTGCGTGGTGTGCGCGCTCAACGTAATGCACGTCGTTGGTCGCCACCAATGGCAGTTGGAACTCGCGTGCCCACTCGACGAGCGTGCGATTGACCACGCGCTGTGTCTCCATGCCGTGATTCTGCAATTCGAGATAAAAATCTCCTTGCGCGAAAATGTGCCGGAACTCGTCGAGCGCGGCTTTGGCCTGCGCGGGTTGGCCGTCAGCGATTTTTGCCGGCACCTCGCCTTTTAAACATGAGGTCATCCCAATCAACCCCGCGGCGTGCTCGGCCAAAAGCGGCTTGTCAATACGCGGCTTGTAATAGAAACCTTCGAGATGCGCAGCCGTAACAAGTTTGATGAGGTTCTTGTAGCCGACCTCGTCCTTCGCCAGCAGGATGAGATGCGACGAGGCACTACGGGCATTACCGGTCTTCCTGTCGAAACGGCTGCCCGGCGCGATGTACACCTCGCAGCCGATAATCGGCTTTATTCCACGTTCTTGCGCCGCGCGATAAAACTCGATCGCCCCAAACATGTTCCCATGATCGGTGATGGCGACAGCTGGCATTTTCGTCGCATGCGCTTTTTCAATTACGTCGCTGATGCGGCACGCGCCATCGAGCAGGCTGTACTCGGTGTGCAGATGCAAATGGACAAAATCAGAATGCTTCATGCGCTCGCTACGGTCACTTTAGGATTCACCGACGCCGCAATCAAGACTTACCGTGGCGAAATCACCCACGGTGGCGGCGTCAACGCGGCATCGCG
>CAIKBP010000147.1 GCA_903825695.1 uncultured Verrucomicrobiota bacterium | reverse complement strand
TTCTGCTCGTCGATGGCTGCGATCGCCTTCCTGTAGCTGGCGGCAGCCGCGGCCTGACCCACCGACGAGGCCTGCTGGAACTATCATAGACCGCCTATCTTGTCAATACCGGACCTGTCCCCCTCGCTCCGCCCTGCCTGCCAATAGGTTGCGTCGATTTTGATGCCATTCATTCCTGACACGAATGGCACTGTCGTCGCTGTAAACCCTTTCACGTGCAATGTTTCTGTAATTCTTGCCGCAGGACACTTCTGGGTTTTTGCATGAGCGGGTAGCCGTGGCGACGGCGTTTGAGGACGCGAGGTTCAAGGCGGCCGGGACGGTTGGCAACTTCGCAGGCGGCGATTTGGGCGAGAAGCCCCAGACAGTGTTCGCGGAATTGATCGGCCGTCAACGTGCCGCAGGAGATCAGTTGCCACGACGACAGGACATACTGACATGTTCCTGTGAAGCTGATCTGGCGCGGTTGCCGGCCATGCAGGGAAGCCGCATTGGCGGCGGTGGTCCGAACCAGATTATAGGCCAACAGCGTTGTCCGTAGCTCACGGCGGACCATCTCGGGCGATTTGCAGCGGACATGCGCAAGATTGAGAGACGACTTGATCGCGCGAATATCCAGTTCCGAGTTCCAGCGAAAGCTGTAAAGCTCCGCGATGTCCTCAGTGCTGTAAACTGTCGCGTCGGTCAGTGTGGTGACCACCGTTATCATTTTCGTGCGACGGCCCTTTTCCACGACCGCGTATCGCAATTCACGCAGTTCGAGCGTTTCAGGAATGCGGTCATAAGTCTCCTGGTCCATCCAATCCGGCCGCGCGGGTCTGGTCCATACGATGAGGTGATCGCCCTTTCCCAGGCGTTCGCCCGTGCGAAAATCGGACGTGCGTTTTTGATGCAATCGGGCGCAGACATCCGTGCCTTGGAGTTGCAGCAGGGCGATCATCATGAAGGAACAATAGTAGCGGTCGAACACGGCGATATCGCCCGCATACAGCGACGAAAGAATGGATCGTAGCAGCGCCGTCTCACCGGTTTCCTTGCCTTTGTACGGACCGATCGCGACATCCATTATGCAGGCCGTTGCCAGGGAGAGGATCGCCACCGCACGGGCGATCGGCAGGCCCACGCCTTTCTTCTGCGTCCGTGGATGGGGAAACTCGGCCATATTCTTGGGCGTGTCGGGCATGGTGAATGTAAAACCGTCGATCAATTTGGCATGACGGTTCTTCCACAACCAGGACTCGTCGGCGCGCTGTTGAAGTTCGTCGGCGACTTCCTTGCCCAACTCGTGCAAGGCGGTTTCCGACAACTTGGCGCGTGCCTTGCAGTAATCCCCGGTATCGTGTGTGGGCGGCTGAATTCCTTCATGCAGGCAATGGCTGGCGATCCGCGCGACGGCCGCCTGGCAGGCTGCTTCCTTGCCATCCTTCAAGACCTGACTCAGAAACGCCCAAAGCACGATAGGGGTGGAGTAAACGCCGTGCTGACCGAAGAGTCCGTTATTGCGGGCAAAGGCCCGCTCGATCTGTTCGCTCGTGAGAATGTTCGAGAACGGCAATCCATCCTGAGCCAAAAATACGTCTGCGATTTTCTGAAAACTGGTACTGCCGTGGTTCGGAGAATTGGGTATATCTTGGCGCATGAAAAAACCCTTCCTGGCGAATTTGCGGCAAGCAAACCAGGAAGGGCGTACTTTTCATCGCCAGGCAAGGGCCAAATCTTGAAACTCTTCCTGACGAAGCGGGATTTTATCCAAGACCTCGCTTGCGTCATAGACCAGATTGCGCGCCCACGGCCGACACAAGAGTGCCGACAGTGCCATTCATTCCTGACACCTTTTCCTCTCTTTTCATGCCCGTGGCTGTCACTTTTTCCGGCTTCGGCTTGACCGGCGACTCCTATTCCCGGTCGAGAACAGTCGCGGCACGTTTGGCAGTTTCGGACACGTCACTGTCGTCGGAATCAATACACTGAGGCAAATAGGGTTTCAGTCCGTAAAAATTCAACGTTCCGCTTAATTACTTGATTTCTTGCTCTGGCGTCGATCCGGGATAGTACCGACAATTCTTTTCCGCAAGTCGGAAAGGAGGCCGGTATGTCGCGGTTCGCGATGGATCAATCGAGGGTCCGAGAAGTGGTTTTGGTTCGTCAAGATCGAGGTTGCCCGGCGTGTGGCGCAAAGATGCGTGTACAGTGCGAGCGTACGCGCATCATCCACACGCTGCAAGGTCCGGTGCGCCTGATCGTCAAGCTGCTTCAATGCGGCAACGAGGAATGTGACTCTACAAAAACCTTCGGTTCGGAACAGGAAGCCGAGTATGCTATGCCACGGTGGGGGATTGGCTGGGACGTTTTCTGCTGGATGGGCCACCGGCGGTTCGCCCGGCATTGGTCCGTGTGCCAAATTCGCCACGAACTGGCCGACAGTTACGATATTCCCTTGTCGGACGACGCGATTGAGGATCATCTCGCTTCGTACCAGAACATGGTTGCCGCCCGGCATCAGGACTTTGAGGAAATGAAACGGGCATATCGTGGTACGGGCAAGGTTGTCCTCACAATCGACGGCTTGCAACCGGAGAAGGGGCATGAGACGCTCTACGTTGTCCGCGAAGTAACCCGTAACCGCGTCTGGTTTGCCGAACCACTGCTGTCGGGTACGACTGCCGAGATCAGGAAACTGTTTGTCCGCGCCAAACACTTGGTGCGAACGTTGCGTTTGAACGTCGTGCTTTGGATTTCGGACAAGCAGGACGCCTTTCTCAAGTGCGTGGCCACGGAGTTTTCCGGGGTGCCGCACCGGTATTGCGAAAACCACTTCTTTCGCGACTTGGCCAAGCCGGTTCTCGACCTAGACAGCACGGCGAAGACGAAAATGCGTGCAAAAATCCGGGGTTTGAGGGCCTTGGAGGGTGAAATCCTCGACTCGCGGCAAGCGGCCGTGCAACCATCGCCGGCCAATCGGAAACAGAGGTCGTCGCTGGCCGGGGCGAGTGGCAACGTGGTGCTCGACTATTGCAGTGCAGTGCGTGGCATTCTGAACGACAATCACGGCGGTCCCGCTCATCCGGCTGGACTGCGAATGCTCGAAGCGCTGGGCGACGTGCAGAAGTCGCTTCGACGCGTTGCTTCGTCCGGGATAGTTGGTCCAGCGATCGATTTGCTGGCCCGATTGAAGGGATTTATTGATCGTGGCGTGGTGGATCAGCGGAAACCCTTCACTCGCGTGCGGCAATACACCCGGCAGGTGCGTCACGTGATAAAGTTGCTGACCGGTGAAGATGGCTTGCCGCTGGCAAAACGCAAGTCGCGATTTGCAGCGAAGCTCGACGAATTTCAACGGCGTGAAGATGATGGGGTCTATGTGCATTTCGCGAAAGTGATGGCGTCGTTTCGCCCCGGCCTGTTCGTACGTCCCAAATTGGCCGCGTATCCTCGCGACAACCTGGATCTGGAGCGATGGTTTCGTTGTCCAAAATCGCATGAGCGTCGCATTCACGGTCATCGCCACGCAGGGGTCCGTATCGTGCGGGATGGTCCGACGTTAATCCCGACCCTTGATGCCCACGCGAGCCATCCCCGAGTTTTCAGCCGTGAAGACCTCTTTCCGTTTCGGTTCGCTTCCCCTCCACCAAGCCAAGTCGCCGCACAACAGCGCCACGCCATCATGCGGCAAAGTCGCTCGAAAAAAAACGACGCCTCTTGCTCAGAACATTAGAACATCAAATCCTGAAAATCAAGTAATTAAGCGGAACGTTGATATTGAAAGGACGGGGAAGCTACCGGAAAACTTCATTACCAAAGGCGAAGCTGAGACCTTGGGTTGGAATC
>CAIKBP010000146.1 GCA_903825695.1 uncultured Verrucomicrobiota bacterium | reverse complement strand
CTTCCGGTTTTTTCATCAGCAGTTTGATGGTTATAGAACCCGCCCGGCGCCGGGAAGTCAAGCTGCACGCGCAGATTCGCGTGGCAACAACCGCGCCACGATCAATGTGGCGATGGCACATACAGCCGCTCCAAACGCCACAGCGAACGGTGTGCTAATGGCGCGGGCAATTGCTCCCGAGAGCAAGCTGCCGAATGGGCCGAGACCGATGAAGGCCAGCACGTAAATGCCCATGACGCGTCCGCGCAGTTCATCGGGCGTGCGCAGCTGAACTACCGTGTTGGCAGTGGCGAAGGAAATGGTCATGGCCCAGCCCGCGCCGAGCAGCAGCACCGCCGATAGCCAGAGCGTCTGGGAAAACGCAAACGCAAACGTCATTGCAAAAAACCCAAATAGACCGCCGAAGAATAGCCATCGCTGGGGCAGCGTGTCGCCAATAACGGCCAGCGTGAGCGCGCCGAGAAACGCACCGATACCGTTAGCGACGAACAAGTAACTCAAACCCTTCGGGCCAGCTTTGAGAATGTCCCGGGCGAAAACTGGCATCAGCATGCCATAAGGCAAAGCGAACAAGCTGACCACAGCTATCAGTAGCATGGTGTCGCGGATGACCGGGTTGCCCCACACGTAACGGATGCCTTCAAGCGTTTCCTGTTTCAGGGAGCGGACGACCGATTGAGGAACTGTCAGCGTCAACCGCATTGCCAAGTATGCCGCAATGACAGCGAGGAAGGACAAGCCGTTAAGAAAGAAACAGCCCGCCTCGCCGACGGTGGCAATGAGCACGGCCGCAAGCGCGGGGCCGATCACGCGTGCGCCGTTAAACATGGACGAGTTCAGGGCGATGGCGTTCATTAAGTCATCCTTGCCGACCATGTCGACGACGAAACTCTGGCGAGTAGGCATGTCGAATGCGTTGGTCACGCCGAGCAGCAAACCTATGATCGCGATGTGCCAAACGGTTACGATTTTCCAATAGGTCAGGCCTGCGATGGCGAACGCAAGCAGCATGGCCGCTATCTGCGTCGCGATGAGAACAGCGCGTTTAGGTACACGGTCAGCCAGCACACCCGCCGGTATCGTCAGCAAGGTCATCGGTAGGCCACTCAGGAACGTGACCAGACCCAGTAGGAATGGCGAATGGGTGAGGTCGTACACCAACCAGCCCATCGCGACAGTTTGCATCCACGTTCCGATGAGCGATACCAGTTGCCCTGCAAAGAAAAGGCGATAGTTGCGATGGCGGAAGGCAACAAAGGTGCGGCGCCAGTCGAGCTTTGCTGTTACCACGCGGCGGGCTTGCGCAACCGCATCGACAGGAACCACGGCGATGCGCGGCGGATGCTCGTTGGAAGGTGGAGGATCGGATGTTTGCATGGCGTGGAAATAGATCCAAGAGCTGGACTGATGGCGCTACCTACGTTGCCTGGACCGTCACGTCCGCGTTGATTTCGTCACTGGCTGTCTGCAACTTCGACCCGTGTTCGGGCAGCAAGACGTGCGGCAGAACTGCCATTCGCATCGTCAACTCAGGGCATGTGGACGAAAAAGGTGTTTCCTTGACTGAGCCATGTCGGTCGGGACCAACGGCTTTGACCACCAGATGCGCTTTCATGATGCCCGGCATTCTGCTGGACAGACTGGTGCGTGGCAATCTGATTTTGCATGCATCTTCAAGACGCCCATTCGGTTCCAACCCGATGGAGAAAAGATAGATGCAGCAAACGCGACATGGCATCCACGGAGGCAGACTAAAGGCGGCGGTGAGTGCTTGTCCAAATTTCAGAACGAAGGGAATTGCTGTTGCGTTTCGCAGGTGGATTCAATAAAAATCTTTATCAACGGTTTGTGCGGACTGAAGGGATTACAAACAATGTCAGTACCATTTCGTGTGAATTT
>CAIKBP010000145.1 GCA_903825695.1 uncultured Verrucomicrobiota bacterium | reverse complement strand
TCGTGTGCCGGGATGACGCTCGCTCAGTTCCAAGCCAAGGTGAAACCGTCGTTGGACGCCCGCGCCACGATCACCGACTTGGAAAACAAGTTGACGGCGGCGCAGGATGATCGGGATGACGCCGACAAGATCAGCAATGCCGCGGTGTTGCAGGTGGTCAACGGTGTTAAGGGCGACCCGTCGGAGGGCGAAGACGGGGAGTTGTACGAGGCGATGGGCTACGTTCGCAAGAGCGAACGCGCCAGCGGCCTCAGCCGCAAGACGCCGGCCACGCCGACCAAGTAGCGGAGTCAGTAACCGAGACCAGCAGAGAATTTCGGTAAGGACAGATGGGCGGACAGCAATGTCCGCCCGTTCTTATTTGCGGATTGCCGGGCGTTCAACTGCCGGTAACCCTACGCCGTGCTCGGCTGACGGCCATTTGTGTTGACTACACACTTCCGAAATGTTTTGCCGCGCCCGTCCGAATCTGCGATATAAGCCATGCGATGGAGGACGCTGTAAGTGCAGAATCTGCGATATGATTTCAATAATCTGATGGCCGAGCGGGTAGGGGAACACGGTGTCAGCGACGCGCAGTTGCAAGCGTTGGGGCCAAAGGTCGAAGCAGCTGCAAGCGCCATCGAGAATGTGCCTTTGGGATTCCGGAAACTGCTGTTTAACACAAAGCTGGCGGATGAGGTTGCGGCGCTGGCGCAGAAACTAAATAAGCGGTTCGACAACTTCGTGGTGCTCGGCATCGGTGGCTCGGCGCTTGGCAATATCGCCCTGCAGTCAGCATTGAATCATCCCGAGTACAACCTGCTGGAACGGCCGCGCCGGCGCGGACCACGATTGTTCGTACTCGACAACGTCGATCCCAACCAGATCACCGGTCTATCAGACGTGCTCGACCTCGACAAGACTGTGTTCAACGTCATCACAAAGTCCGGCGGCACCGCGGAAACGCTGAGCGAGTTTCTGGTGTTCCGCGACGCCCTGATCCGCAAGCTCGGCGAGAAACAACATGTCGAGCACATTGTCATCACCACGGATCCCGAGAAAGGCGAGCTGCGCGAGATCGTGAAGAAACATTCCTATGCGTCGTTGCCGATCCCGCCGGATGTTGGTGGACGGTTCTCGGTGTTGAGCGCGGTTGGGTTGCTGAGCGCGGCGGTGACAGGAATTGACATCCACCGGTTGCTGGCCGGCGCGGCGGACATGGATGCGGCCTGCAAGTCGAAGAAGCTGTGGGAAAACCCGGCGTTAACGGGCGCAGCATTGCATTATCTGATGGACAAGGCGAAAGGGAAAAACATCCAGGTGATGATGCCCTATTCGCACGGGTTGCGGGACGTGGCGGACTGGTTCCGCCAACTCTGGGCAGAGAGCCTCGGCAAACAGATGGATCGCGCGGGCAAAATGGCGCGCACGGGTCAGACGCCCGAAAAGGCGCTCGGCGTGACCGACCAGCACTCGGTGATGCAGCTTTACATCGAAGGACCGTACGACAAGGTGATTACATTCCTGACGGTGGACGAGTTTGGCTCGACGGTAACGATCCCGCATGCGTTCCCCGAGTACGACACGGTAAAGTATCTCGGCGGGCACACGATGGGCGAGTTGCTCAATGCCGAGCAGAAAGCGACAGAATTGGCTCTGACAAAGTGCGGCAAACCGAACTGCGCGATTAGGGTCAGGAAAGTGGACGAGAAGACGGTGGGCACGCTTATTTATCTGCTGGAGATGCAAACAGCTTATGCGGGCGAGCTTTATAACATCAACGCCTTCGATCAGCCGGGCGTGGAACTGGGAAAGAATTTTGCCTACGGCCTTATGGGGCGCAAGGGATACGAGGCCAAGCGCCTTGAGGTGGAAGACGCCGGCAAACCGAATCCGAAATGGGTGGTAAGTGTTTGAAGAAATGGCCGCGAACAGCCTCAAAAGACGCGGAGTTGCTTTGAGCTTTTGTTTTTTGCGGCTCAATCGCCATGAATGATACCGAGGTTCTTCAAGTCTTCTGGGAAACCAACGGTCTGATGGCAACGATGGATCTATGATTGGTTGGATTCTCAAGAAAATGCTGGGAAACAGGAACCAGCGCGAGCTGAAACGGCTCTGGCCGCTGGCGCTACGCGTTGGCGAGATCGAGCAGGAGTACCAGAAGCTCAGTGACGAGCAGTTGCAGGCCAAGACAGCAGAGTTCAAGGCCCGCATCGAGCAGGGCCGAGGGCAACGTGGTATTACCGCGTTGCTGACAGAGGCGCATCGGCTGGAAGTCGCATTGCAAAGCGAGGAGGCCAAGCCGATCCGGCGCAAGGCCCACGAGTTGGAACAGGAAATATTGAACGAGTTGCTGCCTGAGGCGTTCGCCACGGTTAAGAACACCTGTCGCCGGCTTCTTGGTAGAGAATGGCCTGTCCGCGGCCACCCGTACAAGTGGGACATGGTGCCGTTTGACGTGCAGGCGCTGGGCGGCATCGTGTTGCATCAGGGCAAGATCGCGGAAATGGCCACTGGCGAAGGTAAGACGCTGGTTGCCACCATGCCGCTTTATCTTAACGCGCTCACCGGGTACAACGTGCATCTGGTAACGGTCAACGATTACCTCGCCGCGCGCGATGCCGAATGGATGGGAGAGATATACAAATTTCTTGGGTTGACCGTCGGCGTCATCCAGCACGATCAATCACCGGAGGTTCGTCGCCAGCAGTACACCTGCGACATCACGTATGGCACAAACTCGGAGTTCGGATTCGATTATCTACGGGACAACGGCATGGCTACCAGCGCCGAGACGCAAGTCCAGCGCGCGCATTTCTATGCCATTGTGGACGAAGTGGACTCGATCTTGATCGACGAGGCGCGCACGCCGTTGATCATAAGCGGACCTTCCACGATAACCACGCAATCGCAGATTTATGACCGGTTGAAACCGCAAGTTGCGGAGTTGGTCCGGGCGCAAACGACGTTGTGCAACCGTCTCGTCAACGAGGCCAAACAACTCCTCGAAAGCCGGGACGGCGAGAAGTCGAGCGAAACGAACGGTAACGACGACCGCGAGTTTCGCGCAGGACGGCTGTTGCATCAGGTCAAGCTCGGCACGCCGAAGAACAAGCAGTTGATGAAGATGCTCGAGAATCCCGAGACGCGCCAGATTCTCGACCACGCCGAGTTGGACTCGCTAAAAGACTCCAGCAAGAAGGAGTTGATTGATCTTAAGGAAGAATTGTTCTTCGCGATCGACGAGAAACAACACGATGCCGACCTGACCGAAAAGGGACGCCAGTACCTTAATCCGCGCGACCCGGATGCATTCGTCATTCCCGATCTGGTGGTCGCGTTGCAGGAAATCGATGCGCAGGAACTGTCCGAAGAGGAGAAGGAAAAACGCAAACAACAGGTCCAGCAGGCCTTCGACGAGCGGAGCGAAAAGATCCACAGTATCTCGCAATTGTTGCGCGGTTATTGCCTGTACGAGAAAGACGTCGAGTACGTCGTGCAGGAAAACAAGGTCCTCATCGTGGACGAGTTCACCGGCCGTCTGATGCCGGGCCGACGCTGGAGTGACGGGCTGCACCAAGCCATCGAAGCCAAGGAAGGCGTTGCCATCGAACGTGAGACGCAAACGCTGGCGACAATTACAATCCAGAATTATTTCCGTCTCTACAAGAAACTGGCGGGCATGACAGGCACGGCGGAGACCGAGGCGACGGAGTTCCAGAACATCTACAAACTCGGGGTCGTGGTGGTCCCAACCAACAAACCGTGCGTCCGGTTGGACGACAACGACCGCATCTACAAGACGCGACGGGAGAAATTCAACGCCATAATCGACGAGATCGCCGAGCGGCACGCCAAGGGACAGCCGTTGCTTGTCGGCACTGTGAACGTCGATGCGAGCGAGGTGCTGGCGCGCATGCTGCAGCGGCGGGGCATCCCACACAACGTGCTGAACGCCAAATACCACCAACGCGAGGCGGAGATTGTGGCGCGCGCCGGGCAGTTTGGCGCGGTGACCATTGCCACGAACATGGCCGGTCGCGGCACGGACATCAAACTCGGTCACGGCGTACCTGAAGCGGGCGGGTTGCACGTCATCGGAAGCGAACGCCACGAAGCGCGGCGCATCGACCGGCAATTGCGCGGACGCTGTGCGCGACAGGGCGATCCGGGCAGCTCGCGGTTTTACGTGTCGCTCGAAGACGACTTGATGCGCCTATTTGGCAGCGCACGCATCGGAAGCATCATGGAAAAGCTCGGCATGAAGGAGGGCGAAGATTTGCAGCATCGGTGGCTGAACAAGTCCATCGAGACCGCCCAGCGACGGGTTGAGGAACACAATTTCAGCATTCGTAAACACACGTTGGAATATGACGACGTGATGAACAAACAACGCGAGGTGCTCTACGGGTTCCGCAATGAAATCATCCACGGGGACAATCCTAGCCAGGCGATCTTCGACATAATTGAGGAAGTTATTGAATCGCGTGTCGCCGCCTTTTGTCTGGCCGACAAGCCTGTGGACGAATGGGACTACGACGGGCTGCTGCGATGGGCGAATATCGCTTTCCCAATTGGTTTGCGGCGCGAACAGGTGGAACACAAGACTTCGGAGGAAATCCTTCAGTACATCTCCGAGCGCGTTTCGAAGGCGTACGAAGCGAAGGTGGCACACGAAAATCCAGAGGCTTTGAAGGCAATCGGACGGTTGATCGTCCTCAACGCGCTCGATCGTCTCTGGCAGGAACATCTCTACAACATGGACCAGTTGCGGACCGGCATCGGCCTGCGCGGCTACGGCCAGCGCGATCCATTGATCGAGTATAAGGGCGAGGCGTTCGATATGTTCGAAGAGATGATGAGCAACGTAAAGAACGAGATCGCCAACAACGTGTTCCGCTCAGCCAGTTCACTGGCCGCATTCGAGAATTTCCTGCGGGCGTTGCCACAGCAGTTCATCGCGCCGGAACTGGGTTCTGGCGGCGCGTACAGCGAAGCGGCGGCGGCGTCACGGTCGGGTGCACCGGCGGCGACCAGCTCCGCACGCAGTGGTGACGTCGTCGAGGAGGCAATACAACAAACCACGGCGCCGATTCGACGCGATACGCCACGCATTGGCCGCAACGATCCGTGCCCTTGCGGAAGCGGCAAGAAGTACAAAAACTGTTGCGGCAAGAACTCCTGAACGTTCAACATCCAACGCTTAACCTTGAACTTTCAATGCCCCATTGGTCAGGTGCTGAGCCGGAAGGCTGAACGTTGAAAGTTGAAAGTTTGAAGTTGAACGTTGTTATGTATCGTTGGCTATTGCCCGTTGCCACGGGCTTGCTACTCGCCAGCATGCTTCCGCCGTTCAACGTCAGCCAATCAGCATGGCTAGCCCTCGTGCCTTTGCTGTTTTCTCTGGAAACTTGCACAGTGAGACAGGCGTTTCGTCGTGGTTACCTAGCGGGACTTGTGTTCTTCGGTGCGACAACCTGGTGGGTGGTGTACACGACCGCGGCCGGCACGCCATTGCTGTTGGCGGCGTCCGGAACGGTTGCGGTGGTGGCATTTCTGGCGTTGTACTTCGGTTTGGCGGCGGCAGGCTGGGCAAAACTGTGCGCGATGCTGGATGACCTAAGAGACACGGCATCGCGAAACATGATGCTGGCGGTGATGGGAACAGCGGGGTGGGTGACATTGGAGTGGTTGCGCGGCGTGTTCCTGTTCGGCGGATACCCGTGGAACTTTCTCGGCGTGGCGTTGTGGCAGTTGGCGCCGCTTATCCAGTTCGCGGGCGTAACGGGTGTGTATGGGGCGTCGGCCCTAACATGCTTCGTGAACGTCACGCTGTATTTCACGTTGCGGCGTTACCTGCGGCAAATGCGCAAACCTGAAACCAAGCAGCGGTTGAGTTGGGAGTTTTATGCGGCCATGCTGCTTGTGTGCATGGCGTTTCTGTACGGGTGGCGCGAGATGCAGCATGGCGAATCGCGGAGAACGCTACGGCTGGTGGTGGTGCAGGGAAATGTCCCGCAGACGTTGAAGTTCGATGCATCGCAAAAACCCATGATCCTCGACCGCTACCGTGCACTCACGGAAGCCGTGATCGTGAATCGGCCTGATCTGATTCTCTGGCCGGAGACGGCGACACCCGACGCGTTGCGTTACGATCCGGAATCATATGCCACGGTAACGGACATCGTGACACGGGCGCAGGCGCCATTATTCACCGGGACAATCGACGCGGATCCCGGCGCCAGCGGGCCGGTGGGTTACAATGTGGCGGCACTCGTGTTGCCCAACGGCACGCTGCAGGATATTTACCGCAAGATTCATCTGGTGCCTTTTGGCGAGTACGTGCCGCTGCGGAACCTGCTGCCGTTCATGAAATGGTTGACGCCGATTCCGGACAGCTTCGAGCGAGGGCGGCAGTACACGCTTTTCCGTGTGAATGGCATGCCGTTCGGCGCGGTGATTTGTTTTGAGGACACGGTGGCTGGATTATATCGGCAGTTCGTCAAACGCGGCGCGGAGTTCATGGTAAACCTTACCAACGACGCGTGGTTCAAGACGTCGCCGGCCGCAGAAATGCATCTGGCCAACGCTGTGTTTCGCGCGGTCGAGAACCATCGGCCACTGGTGCGCGTCACGAACAATGGCATGACGTGCCTCGTGGACGAGTTCGGGGTCGTGCGTGAACGGTTGGCGCCGTTCACGGAAGGCGCAGCGACCTGGGAATTATCGGTGCCGCAGACACGGGCACGAACATTTTATACCCGGTTCGGCGACGTATTCGTGGCTGGTTGTGGGTTGGTAACAGCGCTTGGCATCACGGTCGCGTTCTTCCGACGACGGATGTAACCCGCGGCAATGCGGCGTTTTCAGACGCCTGCGGTGGACAATCCCGCCTGTTGCGTCTGCCGGAAGACGCGGAGACTGGTCTGTGCCAGTGACATCAGACCGACGTAGAGAAACCCAACTTGGAAAACCATAATGAACGGCACTATGGACCACTGGCCGCGATCAATCGCCTGAAACAGCAGGTAACTGAAATACAAACCGAACGCCAACTCGATGTATGGCACGATACCGCGCAGCGCCAGATATTTCTGTTTCAACCCAACTTCGCCGCGACAGAACGCACCGTATTTGGGCGTGCGCACAAAATCGCTGCGGTAGTTGAAAATCGCTTCGAGCACTGCTCTGGCGTTGTTGACTGACAAACCGACTCCGACAGCCATGAGCAACGGGAGGTAAAGCAGGCGTTTCCACCACTGGTTATGAAGTTCCTTCTGCGCGCAAAAGTAAAACGCCGAGATCGAAACTGACGCCGCGAGAAAGAGCGGGATATCAACCAGCATCATCTTCGTCCAGGGATTGCCGCCTGTGACCTGGTTGGTGCTAGTGCTGGCTGAAGAATGGAAAAGTATGCACAACACCAGCAGCATCAGATGCCCGAAGTTACTTGTCAGATGCACCGTGCCCTCGAGCTTGATCTTCGGCGACATATTGCTGCGCCAGAGGATTGGCAGCATCTTTTTGCAGGTCTGAATCTGGCCTTTGACCCAACGATGTTGCTGGCTCTTGAACGCGTTCATCTCAACCGGCAACTCAGCGGGTGTGACGATCTCGGGCAGAAACAGAAATCTCCAACCCTTGATCTGTGCGCGGTAACTCAAATCCAGGTCTTCAGCCAAGGTGTCGTGCTGCCAGCCGCCGGATTCCTCGATGCAACTTCGCCGCCAAATGCCGGCGGTGCCGTTGAAGTTGAAGAACCGGCCCGACCGGGCGCGCGCCGTTTGCTCGATCAGGAAATGACCATCTATTAACATGGATTGAATGCGCGTCAGGAGCGAGTACCGGTCGTTGAGATGTCCCCACCGGGTCTGAATCATGCCGATGTGCTGATCGGAAAAGAAATGAATGGTCTTTTGGAGCAAATCACTGCCCGGCACGAAATCGGCGTCGAAAATCGCAATGAAATCGCCCGTCGCCGTTCTCAACCCGTTTTGCAGCGCCCCAGCCTTGAAACCAACGCGGTCTGACCGCCGCACGGCGACGATATCGAAACCCTTGGCACACAGTTCCGTCACCTTGCGGTTGACGATATCCACGGTTTCGTCGGTGGAATCGTCTAGGACTTGAATCTGGAGTTTGTCTTTCGGGTAATCCAAGGCGGTGATGGCATCGATCAGCCGTTCAGCCACGTACATCTCGTTGTACAACGGCAGTTGGACCGTCACCCTGGGAAGGGGATCCAAATGGCCAGCCGGCATCGGCACCTCCTTGCGGTGCTTGTAGTACAGATAGATCATCCAATAACGATGCAGGCCGTAAGCCGCCAACGTGATCAACATCGCAAAATAGACAATCGTCCCGATTAAATGTACGTATTGCATTCAGTCTCTTTGAGTCTTACCCGGCGGAACAATTGCTACCGTTCGCCTGACCCGGCAGCCATGTGGAAAACGACCTTGACCCGTCGAATCTCATAAGCCATGCTGCATCAGGATTATCAGGGCAACCATGACCGCGAATCAAGATAAAAAGCCCATGCGCTTGTCTGCCAACGTCTTTGGGGCGGGTAACCCCACCCGTTACAAAGTGTTAACTCCCAAACAAGCGGCCCGCTGGGCCGCAGTCGCGCACGGGTGCGGACTGCGGATTGTGGCGACCAACGGCTGTTTTGACCTCCTTCATTACGGCCACGTGAGTTACCTCCAACGCGCGCAAAAACTTGGCGATCTGCTGGTGGTCGGCCTCAACTCAGATGCATCGGTTCGACAACTCAAAGGCCGGGGGCGTCCGCTGGTTCGCCAGCAACATCGTGCCGCCGTCCTCGCGGCACTGGCGTGCGTGGACGCTGTGGTGATCTTCAACGACCGCCGCGCAAGCCGTTTTCTTTCCGCCGTCCGCCCCGACATCTACGTCAAGGCTGGGGATTACACCGCCAAGACGCTGGACGCAAGCGAGCGCGCGGTGCTCAAGAAACTTGGCGCTCAAATTCGCATCCTGCCGTTCGTGCGCGGTTTTTCCACGACCAGCCTGATCGCGAAGATTCGCAAGAGCGGACTTTGAGCCGGATGCGCTAAATTTCTGTCGGTGATGAAACAATTCATCATATGCCTGGTTGCCGTATTACTAGTGGGATGCGCCAACACAAAACCGCGCCCGGCACCGCTTAGTTTGTCGGACATCATATCGATGTCCAAGGCGGGATCGAGTAACGTGGAGATCATCCAGCGCGTGAAAGATACACGCACGGTCTTCAAGCTGTCCTCGGATGACGTTGTTCGTCTCCGCAATGAAGGGGTCAGCAACGGCGTGGTGACTTATCTGCTGGACACCTACACACGCGCCGCGATGGCCGAACAGCGCCGGCGTGATTCGGACGAAATCCGTTCCCAAATGGGTTTCTCTTACGGCCACCCGGGCTGGTGGTGAACGTGCGCTTGTGTTTTCGCCCGTCATCCGCTAGATAACAGGCGCTGGAAGAACGGAGATTATGGCGAAGACGACAAACAAGACGTTGCGATTCGGGTTGCCAAAAGGCAGCCTGCAGGAATCCACATTCGCGTTGATGGCGAAGGCGGGCTGGAAGGTTTTTACCAGCAGCCGGAGTTATGTGCCGCGCACGGACGACGCTGAGCTGGAGATGCGTTTGATCCGGGCGCAGGAAATCAGCCGCTACGTCGAGCATGGGTATCTCGATGCCGGGATAACCGGTGCCGACTGGGTTGCCGAGAACGACAGCGACGTCAAGGCCGTCTGCGAACTGGCTTACAACAAACAGTCGACCAGTCCCGCGCGCTGGGTGCTGGCTGTGCCGAACGATTCGCCGGTCAAGTCGGTAAAGGATTTACAGGGCAAACGCGTTGCTACCGAGTTGGTCGGTA
>CAIKBP010000144.1 GCA_903825695.1 uncultured Verrucomicrobiota bacterium | reverse complement strand
GTCTTGATATGCTTCACCGCCTCCACCAGCGACAACTCGCCGCGCAGATGGGCTGCCAACTCGCGGTAACCCGCCGCTTGCATCGCCATCGGGTTCTGCTCCAAACCGCGCGCGAGCAGCGCGCGCACCTCGTCAACCCACCCCGCTGTGATTTGCCTGTCGATCCGTCGCCCGATTCGCTCGTACAGGTCGTCGCGCTGGCGGCTCAGACAGAACACCGCTGTTTCCTGTCTTTTGTCTTCACCAGCCCATTGCGTCTGCAGTTCTGCGATCGGTTTACCGGTCGCATAAAAAACCTCCAGCGCGCGTACCAGCCGACGCAGATTATGCCGGTCAATCTTTGCCGCTGTGCGCGGATCAACACGCTGCAATTCCACAAACAATTCTGGGGCCGACTTCCGCTCCAGTTCCGCCCGCAACTTCGCGTCGCGTGACGGTCCCTCGAACAATCCGCGCCGCAGTGCGCGGACGTACAACCCCGTGCCACCAACTACAAGCGCTGTTTTCCCGCGTGCTTGGATGTCCGCAATGGTTTTGGTCGCGAGATCGACAAACCGCTTCACATCGAACGGCTCGCTGATCTCACACACGTCGATCAGGTGATGGGGCATTGCAGCGCGTTCGGCTGGAGTAGGTTTGGCCGTGCCGATGTCCATGCCGCGATATACCTGCATCGAATCTGCCGATACAATTTCCGCCTTCGCCAAGGCTTCGGCGGACAGGCCTCCATCAAGTTTCCGCGCCAACTCAAGCGCTACCGCGCTCTTGCCCACCGCTGTCGGGCCGACTAGGAAGATTGTCTGCACGTGGTCACGATAAACATCGCGTCTCGCAAACGCAATTCCCAACCTAACACTCTGCTAACCAGCTTGACACTCACGCAACACGTGTCTAGCCTAAACCATAAATAGAGACAGTTCGGCGGTTTGTCTTTTGCTAAGGACTTTGTCTCGTTAACTATGTTCGGGCAGTATGAATAGGAGAGACCATGTCCCTTCTCGGTGAGGAAGTTGTAGAGGAGTGGCTTAACCGGAATGGTTATTTCACCATTCGGGGAATCAAAGTCGGAGTGGATGAAATCGACATCTTGGCGATCCGTCCGCTTCCCGATGGAAAGCACGAATGCCGGCATATCGAGGTCCAGGTTTCCATCAACCCGATCTCCTACATCACAAAGGTGCCTGCGGCCATCCGGAAAGAAACTGGCATCGGTGCTCACAACGCGAAGAAAAGGGATGTGGGACAACTCACGCAAGGCGTGCATGAATGGATCGAGGCTAAGTTTAACCTGCCCCGCAAGGTCGAGATGAAGAATTCTCTATGTCCGGGTTCTTGGACAAAGGAACTCGTGGTTGGGATTGTCAAGCACGAGGAGGAACTTGATCTCCTGAGACAAGCTGGAATCACCATCCACCGTCTGAAAGACGTTCTTTCGGAAATGATCGAGAATCGCACAGTCGTCAAGGCGGCGGCTGGCACCGATCTGTTTGATCTCATGTTGCTCAGGAAATGAGATACCCGAACAACGTCTCGGAACTGAACTCTGTGAGAGGTGCGGCCGTTGCCGCTAACTCTCTGCTTCCACCTTGATATGGAGGTCGCGGAGTTGTTTCGGTTCGACTTCGCTTGGTGAGTTGGTCATCAAGTCCACTGCTTTGGCCGTCTTCGGGAACGCTATCACGTCACGGATGTTGCCAGCGCCGCATAGAATCGCCACGAGACGGTCAAACCCGAGCGCAATGCCGCCGTGCGGCGGCGCGCCGTACCGGAATGCTTGAAGCATGTAGCCGAACCGCGATTCCGCGATGTCGGGCGGAATCTTCAGCACTTGCTCGAACACTTTCTTTTGCAGGTCCGGTTGGTGAATACGAATCGAGCCGCCGCCAAGCTCCACTCCATTGAGCACGATGTCGTAGTGCTGGCCGCGCACCTTTGTCGGCTCGGTGTCGAGCAGCGGGATGTCTTCCGCCACCGGGGCGGTGAACGGATGATGCGATGCGACATAGTGGTTTGCCTCCTGATCGAACGTAATAAGCGGGAAATCAACAACCCAGAGAAAGTTCCATTGGTCGTCGCGAACATCCAGTTTGCCTTCCTTCTTAAGCATGTCTGCCACGGCCAACCGGATTCGGCCAAGCACTTCCCAAACGATCTCGCGTTTGTCTGCCCCGAACAGAATCAGGTCGCCCTCCTCGATCTTCAACTTTTCCGCAAGCGTCTTCTTCTCCGCGTCGCTGAAAAACTTCACAATCGGCGATTTCCACTGGCCGCCTTCGGCTTTGATGAATGCCAGACCTTTCGCGCCGAAACTTTTAGCCGTCTCGGTCAGTGCGTCAATCTGCCCCTGCGTCGCGCTGGCGAGACCCTTGGCATTGATCGCCTTGACCACGCCGCCCGAATCCACCGCGCCACGGAACACCTTGAACTTGCTTTGCGCGAAATCCTTGGTGAGATCCACCAGCTCAATGCCAAACCGCGTATCGGGTTTGTCGCTGCCGAACCGTTCCATCGCCTCGATGAATGGCATCCGCGGGAATGGCGTTTTAAGTTTTTCGCCACGCGCCACCTGCCACACGTGCGCGAGCAAGCCCTCGATCAGCGCGTACATGTCTTCACGGGTGAGAAAACTCATCTCCACGTCGATCTGCGTGAATTCCGGCTGGCGATCCGAACGCAGGTCCTCGTCGCGGAAACATTTCGCAAGTTGGAAATAACGTTCCATGCCCGCTACCATCAGCATTTGCTTGAACTGCTGCGGCGACTGCGGCAGCGCGTAAAACTTACCGGGGTTCACCCGCGACGGCACCAGATACTCGCGCGCGCCTTCCGGCGTGCTCTTGAAAAGAATAGGTGTCTCGATCTCAAGAAACCCGTGGTCATCGAAATAATCCCGTACCGCCTTGGCGACCTGGTGTCGGAGGCGCATGTTTTTCGCCATCGCCGGTCGCCGCAAATCGAGGTAGCGATACTGCAGACGCAGGTCTTCACCGGCTTGAGCACCGCCAGATTCGTCAATTTGGAATGGCGGCGTGTCGCTCGGGTTAAGGATTTCCAGGGTGTGCACCAGCACTTCTATTTCACCCGTAGGCAGCTTGGGGTTCTTCGTGCCGTCGGGCCGGTTCCGCACTGCGCCGTCGAGCGCTATGACAAACTCGCTGCGTAACGATTGCGCCAGTTCCCATGACGCCTTGTTGTGTTGCGGGTCAAACACCACCTGCGTGACGCCTTCCCGGTCGCGCAAATCAATGAAGATGATGCCGCCGTGGTCGCGCCGCACGTGCACCCAGCCGCATAGACTTACCTTCTGGCCGATGTGCGTCCCACGCAACTCACCGCAATGATGTGTCCGCTTCATAAAGTCTCTTGTTCCAACCGTTCTATGCTGCCGTAGGAGCGAATTGTATTCGCGATTCCCCGCCCTACTCAGGGTAATCCATGAAATCCGTGGATCATTTCTTCCGCTTTCAACCGCTTCTCTTCACCAGTTGCCAAGTCCTTCACCTTGACCTCGCCCGTCGCCCATTCCTCCGGTCCAACCACCAGCGCGAAGGGAGCGCCGGATGCGGAGGCGGCCTGAAATTGTTTCCCAACCTTTTCCGGCGTGAGCGAATAATCAATCGACACGCCCGCATCGCGCAAGTCATGAATCAGCTTCAAGGCCGGCGCACGCAACGATTCATCGGCAATCACGACGTAACAATCGAGTTCCCGGCCGGGTTTTGGCAGCAGGCCGCGTTCTTTCAGCAGTTCCGTCAACACCACGTCGCCCATGCCAAAACCGAGCGCCGGCATGTCCACGCCGCTGACAAGTTTCAATAGGTTATCGTAACGACCGCCACCAGCGATGGCGCGGAGTTCGCCTTTCCGGTCGTGGATTTCCCAAACGATGCCTGGGTAGTAGGCCAATCCGCGGACGATCTTGAAGTCCACGTCGCAAAACGCCGAGAGACCACCCAACTTGTCGAGCGCCTGCTTCAACTCGTCCTTTGTGGTTTTCTGGTTGGCGAATGCCAGCAGCTCTTCCACCTTCGATGTAACGGCAGCCAGCTTCTCACGTGTCTTCTCCAATGGTTCGCGCCCCAGCCTGTCGATTGCCTGGAACACCACGCCTTGTTGCGCCTCGGCGATGTCTAGCGTTGCCAGGTATCGCTGCCAAGCCCGACGGTCCGAGACGCGCACGACGAAATCCTTCTCGGTGAGACCGAAACTGCGGAGCGTGTCGATGGCCAACCCGATGAGTTCGGTATCGGCGGCGACATCGGTTTCGCCGATGATGTCGGCATTGAATTGGAAGTGTTCACGGAGCCGGCCACGCTGCTGGCGTTCGTAACGGAAGAGTTGTGGGATGGCGAACCACTTGATTGGTTTTTTATAGTCGCGATGGTGCGCGCCGACCATGCGTGCCAATGTCGGCGTCATTTCGGGCCGCAACGCCACGGCGCGGTCGCCTTTGTCGGTGAAGTTATAGAGTTGGCCGACAATTTCCTCGCCTGATTTCAGCGTGTACAGCTCCAGCGGTTCCAGTGGCGGACCATCGTACTCGCGGAAACCGTAGCGGCGGGCCGTCTCCCGCCATTTGCCGAGGATGAAACGGCGAACGGCTAGGGTTTCGGGATAGAAATCGCGGAAACCTGGCAGAGAGTTCATAAAGCGCGCCCAACTCGCCATGTTGTCATTCTGATTCCCTCTCGACGTCCTCAGGCTCTAGCTCACAGCGGCACCAGGATCCCGCAGCTGCGGGGTTCACAGTGGCATTTTCTCCGTCAGCTTGAGCACCCGATCGCGCATCTCCTTGCCCGGTTTGAATTTCACGACAGCACGCGCTGGAATCTGCACATCTTTGCCCGGGTCGTTTGGATTGCGTCCGACCCGCGGTTTACGCATTTTGACCTCGAACACGCCGAAATTTCGCAGTTCGACTGTTTCACCCTTCAACAGCGCTTCGGTGACGTAATCGAGCGTTTTCTGTACCACCGCCAGGACATCCTGCTGAATCTGTCCCGTATCGTTGCTGATCCGAATTACCAAATCACGTTTCGTCATGGTCGTTTCTCCCCGATCTTTTGCTCACTCACTGCTTTTGTGGTTTGTTGTTTTCCAGTTAGTTCTGTCTGGAATCTCGCAATGGCAGGGATCACTTCCTCTGCCACTTTGTACACACCATAACATGCTGCCATGGCAATCAATATGATCACCAGCGGGTTGCCAAACACCCGTTGCATCCCTATACGTAACGAACTGATACTCGCTAACTGAATTTTGCGGCCACTCAATCGTCCGAGCAGCGAGTGCAATCCCATGTAGGTGCTATGCCATTCCGCAGCAAGCCTGTGCGCCGTTCCTTCGGGCAAATCCCTGAACGACTGCAGACTCGGCACACTGTTTAGCAACCGCGTCGCTTTGTCATCGCGGTCAGCATCGCGGCCGATCAACGTCCGCAACAACTCATAATCCTGGGCAATGGCACTCTTCAGGTTGAGAAAACCGGCTTCCTCCTCCGGTGTGAACGGCTCGTGTTTGAAACCGCGATCCAAATACTGGCTCAGTTGCTTCCATCGTTCAATGAGCGCCTCAATCCGTTCGATGTTCTTTTCCAGTCTTCGGTCGCGCATGGAGTCACCCGCCCTCCCTGCCCTGAACTATTGTTCGAGGTTGCTTACACGGCGCACTCTAATCGCGCTTTCCAGCCCCGTCAAGCCAAACACCCGCGCCCCAAGCACTTCAGTGTCCCGCAGACCGCATCGCCCATAATTCCTCAACCGCTTTTCGGCCTGACGCCACGTCATCCGGGCCGAAATGCACAACACGCAGTCCATCCGCGCGCCACGGACGCGGCTCCCAAATCTGTTGGGACATCGGCCCATAAAACGCCACCGTGGGTGTGCCGACTGCCACCGCCAGGTGCGTCACACCGGAGTCGTTTCCCAAAAATAGCGCGCACCGTTCCACGACCGCCGCCAACTCCGTCAACTTTAGCCCACGCGCCACAGTAGCGCGCCCCGGTGCCAGCAATTCCGTCAATCGTCCGACCGCCTCGTCATCCGCCTCGCCGTGTACGATCAAAAGTTGCAACGCCAATTCATTCATCAACCAGCGACCCAATGCGGCGAACTTTTCAGCAGGCCAATTCTTCTTATCGCTGCCGCTGCCCGGATGGATTGCCACCAACGGCTCCCGAGTCGCTGCCTGCAGGAACCGCGCCGCCCCTGCGCGGTCTTCGTCGTTTGGGAACAGCCGCGGACGTGGCTGCTCCACATAGATTGCCAGCGACTCAAGTGGTTTGCAGTAATGCTCCGCGACATGCATACCGGGTTCTGTGGAGGGCTTGGGCGACGCCTCGACAACCTGCCGCACGCCGCAACGTCGCACGTTGTTCGCGAATATACTGTCCGGATCGAACAGGTATGAGATCGCGAGATCGAAACTTCCGAAATACCCCATCAGCGTCGGATCGAGAATCCCGCGCGGCACGAAGAAACCGGCCATTGCCCGCGCTTCAATTGGTTGTATCGCGTCGGCGTAATACCGTCCATGCGCCAACTCGACGATGTGGGGATAGCCGAGGATCTCAATCTGCGCTTCTGGCCATCGTTCCCGCAACGCCCCGATCGCAGGCAACGTCATCAGGAAATCCCCGATCGCCCCGCCGCGCACTACCAGGATTCGTGGGGTCTTCACAGTCAGATGTTTTTGCTGAAAACCAACAGCGTGCAGAGGTTGAAGTTAAACGCCTTGCTACGATGAACCTCGCACCCCACCATCCTAGTACACGAACAATCCTAGGACAATCAGCAGCACGCCCAATACGACGCCGATGGCGCAGACGGTTCGGCAACGGATGTTGTTTGCCATGGACCAGCCGATTAGATCGCGGAAATGATGCGGCGCAATGGCCATCCACATCGCCGCGACGACCCAGGCGTACGCCAGTGTGGTGACCACGAGCCGCGATGCCAAATCACTTTTATCAGCAGCATCCACCACGACCTTTGCCCCGAGCAACAACAGCGCCGCCACACCCCGCAGCGCGAGAAATTGATTGGCGTACTTGACCACCAGTACGTAGGCGACTGGCACCCCGATGATAATTGCTGGTCGCGCCCACGACGGCCAATCTTTGTCGGCTGCGTTGAACATCACGATTCCCACCCAAACAGCAGCAATCGCCATCAGCGCGCGACCCCATAATACCGAACGTGGAAATTTCAACGCTTCAGCCCGGAACTTGTCTGGCGCAATCAGTCCCGGCGCCCGCGCCACGACGATGATCGCGCCGATTATGGTGGATGTGAGAGCGAGTTGGGTCATACGGTGCAAGTCACTTTCTGTTGTGGGAGCGACATGCGCGTCGCAATTCCTCGTTCTGCGGCTATGTTGCCATACAGGGCGACAACGGTGACCCTGTCGATGCGGATGGGCAATAGTTGCCCAACAGCTTCTTTCGGCCCCTCAAAAAAGACGATCTTGTTGTCGCGCGTGCGGCCGGTCAATCGTTGCGGATTCCTCTTGCTACGGCCTTCAACCAACACCTCGACAGTATCGCCGACGAGCCGCCGATTCTGCTCCAGCATGGATTCGTTCAGCGCATTGAGCGCAATCCGGTTCCGCGTTTCCTTTACCTCGGCGCTGAGCTGGCCGGGCATCTCCGCAGCAGGCGTGTCGCGTCGGGGCGAGTATTTGAATATGTAGGCCTGGCTGAATTGCACCTCACGCATCAGCGAAAGTGTCTGTTGGAAATCTTCTTCCGTCTCGCCGGGAAACCCGACGATGATGTCCGTCGTAATACCAATCTGCGGTTTAACGCCATGGAGTTTTTCGACGACGCGCAAGTACCACTCGCGGCTGTAACCGCGCCCCATGAGCTTCAGAACACGCGTCGAGCCGCTCTGTACCGGAAGATGCGCGTGCTCACAGAGTTTTGGGAGATCGCGGTATGCAGCCATAAGATCGTTGCCAAAACCCTTTGGATGCGGAGACGTGAACCGTACCCGCTCCAGTCCTTTTACTTCGTGCACCGCCTCAAGGAGCTGGACGAACGGCGATTTGCCGTCCTTCTTCGCCATGGTCTTCCGCCTGTAGCTGGTCACAATCTGTCCAAGCAACGTGACCTCCTTCACGCCGGCCGCTACAAGGCCCGCCACTTCCTCGACGATCTCGGGTATCGGTCGGCTGCGCTCCTCGCCGCGCGTGTGCGGCACGATGCAAAACGTGCAGTGCATGTCGCAGCCCTGCATGATGTTGACGAACGCTGTGACCCGTCGTCCGTCCACAGTCTCCAGCACGTGCCCGTGTATCGCCGACTCGCTACCCGGTTCTTCAGCGGTGTCAACGATGTGGGAGGGCACTCGAAAGTTTCCATCCGAATTAGTGGCACAGGCCTCCGTGCCTGTGTTTGCCATCTCTAAATCAGCACAGGCAGAGACGCCTGCGCCACCGGTCTTTTTCTTTATAGTCAGCAATTTATCCAGATACTCTGGCACGTGATGAATGCGGTGTGTGCCGACCACGAGATCCACGTCAGATCGCTTCTCGAGTAATCGCTCGCCGCGGCTCTGAGCCATACACCCCATAAAACCAAGCACCAAATCGGGGTTGCGGCGTTTTTGCTCGATGAGCATGTCCATCTTGCCCAAGGCCTTCTGTTCGGCGACATCGCGGATGCTGCACGTGTTCAGTAGAACCACGTCGGCGTCGGCTTCCGAATCCGTGATGTCGTACCCACGCGCCTGCAACATTGCGATGACCGCTTCGCTGTCGCGCTCGTTCATCTGGCAACCGTAGGTTTTGATGAAGACTTTTTTCATGTGACGGGAACGCGCAAGAATATAACCGGTCGGCACGACGCTTGGCTATGCGGAATCACAAGTCGTGGCGGCCGTAGATGAGTGCCATAAGCTCGGCGCGAGTTGAGATTTTGTTACGGAACCCGCCCCTCATCGCCGATGTGACAACAGTTGAGCCGGGCTTCTTGACACCGCGCAAGGTCATGCACGTGTGCACGGCTTCGCAGACAACAGCAACGCCTTTTGGCTGCAATTCCTCGTTGATGATGTCGGCGATCTGCCCGGTCATTCGTTCCTGCACCTGTGGTCGCCGCGCGAACGCCTCGACGACCCGTGCCAGTTTGGAAACACCGACTATCGTCCCGTTTGGGATGTAGGCGACGTGTGCCTTGCCGAAGAACGGCATCAGATGGTGTTCGCACATTGAAAAGAACGGGATGTCCTTGACCAACACCATTTCGTGGTGTTCCTCGTTGAACTGTTTGCGCAGGCTGATGCGCGGGTCTTCCTCGCCCTGACCGTAAATCTCCTCGTACATCCGCGCGACACGTTCCGGCGTCTCGCGCAATCCCTCGCGGTCGGCGTTTTCACCGATCGCATGAAGCAAAAGACGCACGGCCTGTTCGATCTTCTTTTTATCCACGGAATGTTTTTTCATGCGCACCAATCGCGCCCACCATAACCGAAGCACCTCAGTTGGTCAATCAGCCCTGCGCATTCGGTGTAGCGGCGCTTCTGTGAAGCGCCGAATTCATTCTGGAAATGAACGACCTGCGCTTCGCAGAAGCGTGGCTACAACAACAGATGCCATTTGGGCAACACGCCCTTGAGATGCGGCCCATTGTCTCTCGGATGTGCCTGGTCCTAGGGATCCGCAGCCCGAGGCGTTGGAGGCATTGACCCTATCGCGTACACAAGTACTCTTTCTGGCGGGACAACCCCACAGGCAAAAGGCAACGGTCCAAAAACTGAGGCATGAAAGCCGGCTCCCACTTCGCCGTTGGCTGTAGTCAGCCAGCATGGCCCGTTGATCACCAAAACCTCCAACAAGTGTGTCCATGTTTCATCGGGCAGATATATGTTGTAATTGTTCAAAGGAATGGCCAGAAAATCACCTTGTTTGGGTACAGATTGCTTTGCCGCCACCGCCTTCGCGCCAAGTTTCTCCAGATAATATTGGAAACCCCAATGACCTTCAAACCACAGCGCCTGAGGTCCGCGCCCATATTTGGCGTAGGTTAGTTCCGCGCTCTGGCGGACGGCCGTGGCAAAAAGGAAATCCGCGCGTGCCACTAATATGGCGAGTGCCGCTCCTACCATAAAGCAAATCAGCACAGCTTTCTGTCGGCTCTTATTGCCCGTCGACGCGCCTCGTTCCAGGCGCCGTGCAAGCAGAATTCCCACAGCAGGCGCCATCGGCACTATCGAACGACCATTTACAGTCCAGTTTACAAAGGCGGCAAATAGGAATGTCCCGCATACCCACGACGCCAACAAGTACGACTTGGGATCGCGCCGATGCCATGCATCCGCCACCGCCAGCCCCAGTATGCTCACCCCACCAATGGCCCAGAAAACGACTTGGGCTTCCAGAAACACGCGGGACGCTCCATGGAGAAAATCAAATCGTTTCAGCAATGTCCCTTCAATGAAGAGCGCAGCTGCAATTGGCACCACGCCCACTGCAAATCCGAGCAGGACCCTCGGCCGCCACACTAGGGGCGCAAGAAAAACCGCCACCGCCAAGCACCCACCCGTGAACGCGAGCGCGGTCAGGCCGCCCGCCGCGAAGGAAAATCCACTAAACGTCTTGCTGGCCACGGTCCAACTCATGGCGGCGGACAACTGGCTTCTTCTGTAAAGGACGTATGTGGCCCATTGATAGGCAGCCAGCGCAGCGACCGGGATGAGGAAATATACCGCCCAGTGCCTGATTCGCCGTTGGCTAATGAGGCTATAGGCGACCAGCAATGGAATGAGACAGACTCCAAAGTATTTCGTGAGTTAGGCTAACATCATCAAGACTCCAGAACTCGCGAGCCGCCAAATATCGTCGCGCTCCAACCCCTCGACCCACAACACTACCGCCCATACCCAAAACGCCACCATCAACGTGTCACACATCAGCGTCGTGCTGCAGACCAAAAAAGCAGGCGTGAATAGGGTCGTGCACGCGGCGAGCAAGGGACGACCGCAGAAGTGAAGCGCCAACCGGTACGTCCCAAGAATCACCGCTACCGCAGGCAGTAGTAACGCGAAGTGCAGTGCTGGCTCGCTCCAACCAAGGACCGCAGCCGCCAACGCCAAGTAATAGTAGACCAGTGGCGGGTTTGTGGAAACGACCGACATCGGCGATACCGACCCAAACCAATTTATCTTATATCCATAGAAGTCGAATGGGTGAGCTTGCACTTGCTGAGCCGCCCAGATAGACATTGGGTCGTCAATGTTGAACGGCTTGGTGATGAATGGGCCAAGAGCGACAAACACAGCCAAAGTAAGCGTCAGCTTCGGCCTGACCGTAAACCAGTGGAGAAGATTGTCAACGAGTTTCTCGCCGAACCACAACGCTTGGGCCGTCATCCTGTTTTTCATTGGCTCGAATCTCTATAGATGTTAAATAGGCCGTATGCATTTAATGGAAATCCGACGCAAAGTCCAAGAATTACTCGCAGCGCCGCAATATCACCCGCTGCGAAGATCCGAACTCGCCAAAACCCTAAGGCTCAATTCCGCGCAACGCCGCGAGTTCCGCCGCGTGCTCGCAGAAATGATTGAACAGGGCGAGATCGTTCGCGTGCGGAACGACCGTTTTGTTCTCCCGCAGGAAGCTGACCTTGTGGTCGGTCGTATCACCTGCAATGAAAAGGGTTTTGCATTCGTGATACCCGAAGTCTCCGATGCCGCCGCGGCGCCTCCCGCCGAACGTCCCGCTGACATTTACATTGCCGAGGAAGATACCGGAGTCGCGCTTCACGGCGATAAAGTAGTCGTTCGCCTGAACCGTGAGAAACGCCGGGGCGGCGACCGCACATCTGGCCGTGTCATTCGCATTCTCGAACGTGCCAATGAGACAATCGTCGGCACGCTGCAACAGACCCGTTACTTTCACTACGTCATTCCTGATGACCCGCGTTTCCGGCACGACATCTACACCAAGCCGGCGCACAACGCGCAGGTCGGCCACAAAGTGGTGGTCAAACTCGCCGACTGGACGTCTCGCCACGTCAATCCCGAAGGCCAAATCATCGAGGTACTTGGCAAAGCCGACGCGCCCGGCGTGGATATCCTGTCCATCATCCGCAAATATCAATTGCCCCAGCAGTTTACCGAACCGACACTTGCCGAGACCGAGCGATTGCCAGATCGTGTCCGCGAAACCGATCTCGCAGGTCGTCGCGACCTGCGCAATGAGTTTATCGTTACGATCGACCCCGATGACGCCCGGGATTTCGACGACGCCGTCAACGTGACCGAACTTGGTGACGGTAGCTCCGGGGGTTGGCTGCTCGGCGTCCATATCGCTGATGTCTCGCATTACATC
>CAIKBP010000143.1 GCA_903825695.1 uncultured Verrucomicrobiota bacterium | reverse complement strand
TCGGTCATCCGATTGTCGGGGACAAGGTGTACGGGTCGGATGAAACGCTGTATTTGCAGTTCATCAAGGAAGGCGTGACCAAAGAAATGCTGGGACAATTGTTGCTGCCGCGCCAGGCGTTGCATGCCGAGCGCGTTGCGTTTCGGCATCCCCAGACGCAGCAGCCATGCGAGTTTTGCGCGGAACCGCCCGTCGACATGAAAACCTTCATCGACGAATGCAGTTCACCACGCTGGAGACGTGACTAGATGCGAGCAGTCCTGCAAAACAAAAATTTTCGCAGGTTGTGGATCGCTACGGTGATACTGGCGCTCGGCGACGCGTTGATGAGGATGGGGCTGATTGAGTTCTTTCGCGCCAATGAATACGACGTGACAACGGAAACGGCTAAGATGGCGTTTGCGGTGTCGTTGCCCGGTCTCCTGCTTGGCCCGCTGGCAATTGCGTATCTGGATCGCTGGCAACGGCGCAACGTGTTGATGTTAAGCGATGCATTGCGCGCCTTGATAGTAGTCCTCATAGCCACATGGCTGCTGCCGGTAATCACTGGACGGATGGAATGGCGCGGATTGATGGCGGTGTACGCGATGATTTTCATTGGTGGCGCGATAGCGACGTTTTATTTGCCTGCGCGCTCTGCAATCCTGCCGAACCTGCTGAAATCCGAACAGTTCATAAAGGCGAACACGTTGATGACGGCAACCATCGCGGTGGTCAACGTGGGCGGGAGTGGGATAGGTGGATTTGTAGCGGAGAAAATCGGTGTGGAATTTGCCGTCATGGCGAATGCGCTGGCGTACGTGGCAAGTGTGGGGTTGGTTTGGACGATCCGCATGGAGCCGCACGCGACGACTACCGGCGACCACGCGCACCCCGAAGGTGGTTGGGGTGACTTGAGGACAGGGCTTAAGTATTTGTTGCACCACAGGACCGCACTGCCGCTTGTGATTCTGACGGCAGTGTTCGCGTTTGTGGGCGGGGTGTTCTTGGTGGCATTCGTTGGGTTTGCGCTGGCCGATCCGCCGTACGGATTGGGGTTACGGACAGGCGGGTTCGGCTATCTGCTCGTGGCGGCGGGAACGGGCGGCGCATGTGGCATGGTTGCCATCAGCCGGGCGAAACGATGGACGCGTTCGACATGGTTGCCTTTCGTGCAATTGACGATATGCGGGGCATTGTTGGTCCTGTTGAGTCGGATGACTAATCCATGGTTTGCGGCGGTCGTTCTGATTGCGCTCGGCGCGGCCGCTGCGCCGCTGTTGATTCCCATCGATTCCAAACTGCAGGAGCAGGTGGACGAAAAGCGGCGTGGCGCAGTGTTCGCGACGCGTGGGATGTTGACATCTGCGACGATGGTCGTGGCCTTCTGGCTGCAGTTCGGCACAACTTTTTTCCGTGAGACGCCGTCGCCGGTGATCCTGCTGTGGCTCGGCGTTGGCACGGCAATCGCGTCGCTGCTACTTTTAGTCACCGTGGGTATGCGTGACCCCTGAGCGTCGTTCACTGCTATTTGGCCGTCTTCAGATTGACCGGTTTGGCGAGGAACACGAAGCACCCATCCACGCCGGGTGTGGCGTTGTCAGCCTTCGCTACGGAATGTCATGGTGTCTTGGCCGGGGTCGTTTTCTTATGCGGGCTGTAAAGGTTGAAGTAAATGCCGCATAGCGGACGCGGACCGTCGGTCTCGCTGAGAATGATTGTCACCTGCTTGTCCAACGCGATGCCGTGACGCAACCCAGCGGCGCGAGTCTCGAAAACTTGAATCGCCTTGTCCATCAACGACTGGAGGCTCTTGAGAAATTCTTCAGGCGTTTTCTGGACGCAGACGATGTATTTTTCGTAGCTTTTAAGTGCTGCGGCAATTTCCTGCCGAAAATCTTCAACCTGCAAACTCATGAACAGCATTATTAAACGGAGAACCGGCGGACTGCAAGCATAGCCACTGAATTCAGGCTCGACTTCCCTCGCGTTTTTTTCAATAACCATCGTCACAATGAACCGTAAAGTCACTGTGTTTGGCGCGGGGTTTGTCGGCTCGACGACCGCGCAACGCATTGCTGAAAAACAACTCTCCGATGTCGTCATGATCGACGTCATCGAAGGCATGCCGCAGGGCAAGGCGCTCGACATGATGGAATCCGCCTCTATCGAAGGCTTCGATGCCAAGGTCACAGGTTCCAACGATCCTGCTGCCTGCGCGGACAGCGATCTTGTCGTCATCACCAGCGGCATCGCCCGCAAACCCGGCATGAGCCGTGACGATCTCTTGAAAACCAACGCCGGTATCGTCGGCAGCGTATGCGAATCCATCAAGAAACATGTGCCCCACGCCATCGTCATCGTTGTCAGCAATCCCGTGGACGTGATGACCTATCTGGCGGGAGTCAAACTAGGTTTTCCTAAGAATCGTGTCATGGGCATGGCGGGTGTGCTCGACAGCGCGCGGCTCCGTTGTTTCATCGCAATGGAACTTGGCGTCCCGATGCGCGATGTCGATGCGGTGGTTCTCGGTGGTCACGGCGACGACATGGTGCCGCTCGTTCGTTACACCACCGTTGCGGGCAAGAAAGTCGAAGACCTTATTCCGAAGGGCAAACTCGACGCGATGGTCGCCCGCACTCGCAACGGCGGTGCGGAGATCGTCAGCTTGCTCAAGACAGGCTCTGCCTACTACGCGCCATCGGCGGCAACCGTTGACATGGTGTGCGCGATTTTGAATGACGAAAAACGTGTGCTACCTTGTGCCGTGTGGTGCACGGGACAATACGGCGTCAAAGATATGTTCGTCGGCGTCCCGTGCGTGCTCGGCAAGAACGGCGTTGAAAAGATTGTCGAACTCCAGCTGACCGGCGATGAGCTTGCTCAGTTGAAGAAATCGGCAGACCACGTGCTGGAAAACGTGAAACGATTGAATTTGTGACGTCGCGACCGCCGCTCAGGCTTGTCATTCTGAGCGAAGCGAAGAATCTCAGTTGTTTGCAGAGACGGAACGACAGAGACCCTTCGACAAGCTCAG
>CAIKBP010000142.1 GCA_903825695.1 uncultured Verrucomicrobiota bacterium | reverse complement strand
TAAGACCGCTCAGCGCCCTGACCAACTCGCTTACGCAAGCCCGCATCAAACTTTCTGCGGAAGATCCCGCCATGCTTGGTCAAAGACTCGCGAAGTACCAACAACGGTTCTACGCTGATTTGCAGGCGCAGTTGCGGATGATGACCGATCAGGCGGTGGACCGGCCGATGGCGATCAACGACGTGCCGCAAGAGGTGCGGCGAATGCTTATCGGCAAATCCGGGAAGAAGTTCCTGCTGCGGGTGTTTCCCGCACACAATATATGGGACCGCGGGCCGCTGGAACAATTCGTTAGCGACGTGAGAAGCATCGCGCCGCAGGCGACAGGCACGCCGCTGGGGATTTATGAATTTGTGGACATCCTGCAACGCGGCTACATCAAAGCTGCGCTCTGGGCGTTTCTGGTGATAGTTGTGCTGATCTTTGTGGACTTTCGGGGTCTGTTGGCAACCGCGCTCACGCTGCTGCCGTTGATTGTGGGCATGATATGGATGGTTGGCACGATGGCATTCTTTCGCATCCAGTTCAATCCAGCCAACATCATGGTGTTACCGCTGCTGGTGGGCATTGGCGTCGCGTACGGCATCTACGTCGTACAACGCTATCGCGAGGACGGCGAGGCGAACTTCTACAGCAAGAGCACTGGTCGTGCCGTGGTGTTGAGCGCGTTCACCACCATGGTCGGGTTCGGCAGCCTGATGATTGGCAAACACCAGGGCATCTTCACACTCGGACTTGTGATGACGATTGGCGTGGGCTCTTGTCTGATCGCCGCACTCGCGCTGCTGCCCGCGCTACTGGAGATTGCGCGCCGCAAGGGCTGGAAGGTCTAGCACGCGAACCGCGCGTTCGATGAAACGAGCCAGGTTGTGGCCGGCTTGCATTGCCCGGTAGCCGAGACGGGCAAGATCAAACATCGTGCGCGGACTACGGGCACAAGCTGAAAGCACGCGACTGCGTTGCAGTTGACCCAGCACAAAGAAATCATTGAACTCGTCTGGCAAGTCTTCGTGATCGTTGTCGGTGATGCACCGCACTGCAAGCATGGGTGTATCGTGGGCTGCTGCCACATCTGCCACTGCGCTGGTTTCCATGTCCACCGTGAGTGCGCCCGTCGATTTGCCGAAGCGCACCTTCGCGTCTGACCGCAATACCATCTCGTCGGCTGTCAAAATTCTGCCGAAATGGATTCGGAAATCGCCGTCGATTGTGCGCAGTTCATCGGGCGGCGACAGCGGATGTTCCGAGCGCCAGCGAACCTGATGACCGTTGTCCTCACGCAGATCTAGGACTTCCGTGCCGATGACGATGTCGCCGTCGCGCACATCAGGTTGTAGTCCACCGCCAAAACCGGCACTGATGATGAGGTCGGGACGGTAACAACGGATGGTCATCTCGGCGGCGATCCGGGCGCATTCCTTGCCGGCGCCGAGCGCAAGAAGCGCAACGGGCTGACCGGCAAGTGAGCCTTCGTGGAAATCGAGGTGCGCCTGTCGCACAATATGATCCGCATCTGCCCGCCGCAGAATCGGTAGAAGTTCCTGACGCACGGCAACCAGTATCGCAATCATAGTTTTATTTCGTGGCGGCCGCCATGGGCTGTGGCTCTGGCACCGGTTTCGTGCCGCTCTGACGTCCACTGCCAGCACTAGCGCCATTGAACGCATTCACGTGTGACGCGTCGGCCACGGCGGTCGGACGCGGGCCGAAGTTATACTTGATGGTCTTCCACATGTCGCCAGGCTTTATGTCTATGCCAAGTGAAGCTGTCGGCTCGTGCCCGCAATGTGTCATACAGTTCTCGCACCGCGCATCGCG
>CAIKBP010000141.1 GCA_903825695.1 uncultured Verrucomicrobiota bacterium | reverse complement strand
TGAAGAAGTTCTTGCGGTATGAAGCTTCCTCGTGACTTGTCCGGCGATAATCTCGCCAAGGCACTTCGCAAACTTGGCTACGAAATCACACGTCAGACCGGCAGTCACTTGCGCTTGACCACGCAGCAGAATGGTGAACACCACGTCACCGTGCCCCGACACAATCCAATACGCGTCGGTACAATCGGCGGCATCTTGGGCGACGTCGCCAACCATTTCCAGATTACCCGCGACGAACTTTTGCAGCGATTGTTTTAGCCAGAAGGAAGGAGCTGCTAATGGATTCCACGTGTAACCACGCGAGACGTGGTAAGCGTGGTAAACTTTCGACAGCGGGGAACATTAGAAGGAAGCGGCCATGAATGCCTTTGATAAGAAGATTCACGAGTTCGTTCGGGCCGGGTTCAAACGGCATTTTGGTAAACCGACCATCCAGATAGCGGATGATCCCGAATGGCGCAAGCTACGCGACGCCGGGTCGCGGTTGTGGCTCGACACGGGCGACATGGACGAGGCCGGCAAATTGTGGAACTCGTCGTTCGAGGCGTTGACGACCAATAACACTCTCCTTAACAAGGAAATCCAGAAGGGTATTTACGATGAACTGATCGTGGAAGCCGCCCGGGCCGTTCGCGCCGCTGATCCAAACATCGACCCGCAAAAACTCGTTCTCGAAATCGCATTCGTCCTGAACGCGCACCACGGTTTGCGGCTGGTTGACCGGTTCGACGCGCACGTCAGCGTGGAGTTGCACACCGATCTCGCGTCGGACGTCGCCGCCACGGTGGCCTACGGCAAACGGTATTTCGCGATTTGCCCGGAACGATTTTATGTCAAGGTGCCGTTCACGCCCGCAGGTCTGCTTGGCGCGCGCAAACTTGTGCAGGCCGGTGTGCCGATCAATTTCACGCTCGGGTTTTCCGCGCGACAGAATTATCTCGCCGCCCTGCTGACCCGTCCGCGGTACGTCAACGTGTTCATGGGCCGGCTGAATTCGTTCGTGGCGGACAACAAACTTGGCGACGGCGTGAATGTCGGCGAGAAGGCCATACTTGCGACGCAACGCGAGGTGCTCCGGTTGCAGCAGATGGGTCGGACGACCAGTCTGCTCATCGGCGCGAGCATCCGGTCCGGCGCGCAGATCGGCGATCTGGCAGGTGTTGACGTTTTGACGATGCCGCCCAAAGCCGCCGCCGAGTACCGCGCCAAACCGCTTCCGCAGGTCTCCTCGCGGGTCAACAATGATCCGTCGGTGACGTGCGCTCCGGGAGTGACTTTTCAGCAGTTCAATGCCGAGACGCTGTGGGCAGTACCGGCCATGTTCAAGGAGTGCGTCGAGGTGTTACTAAAACAGGATACCGACCGTCTGACACCGGATGCGTTGCAGTCGCACTTCGCCGTGGCCGGTTTTGGCGATTTCCTGCCGCGCTGGTCGGACGCGGACATCAAGACCGTGACCGGTGACGGCAAGATTCCGGTGTGCGAGAAATGGCAGGCGCGGCTGCAATCGGGCGAGATCGGCCTGGACGCGTTGATGAACATCAGCGCCCTGCAATCGTTTGCGGTTGACCAGAAGGCATTGGATGACCGGATACGGTCCGTGCTGAAAACGGCAGGGAATCGGGTTTGAGCGGCGGGGCACAGGACGACGAAGAATCTTAGCCGCACTTCCAACTAAAAGGAGCGATAAACTTCGGAGCGATGTTGGATGCGGTACAGGCGGATCAATTTGCTGTTGTGATACACCCAATACAACACGCGGTAATCGCCAACTCGCAGTTTGCACAATCCCTGTAATTCATCGGGCATACCGGCGAGACGACGGTGCATAAGGGTATCTGCGTTGACGGCAAGCCAGATGATTTTCCGTTCGACGCTGGCCGCGATGGTGGGATCGAGCTTGTCAAACTGCGTCTGCGCTTGCGGCCCTATTTCGATTCGGTAGGCCATGTCGCGTGTCGAGGTGTCCACGGACGAAACTTGCCCGCCAGATCATCCTGCCGTGTCTTCCGTAACTCCTCCATAATGGCGGGCTGGTGAGTCATCAACCAGTCCTCCAACTCATCCAGCGTCTCCACTGACGCCAACACAGAGAGTGGGATTTCCACCGTTTCCAAAGCCGTACTCATGGTGACAACATACCCGTTTCCATCGTTTTGGCAAGCCCAGCTTTCCGCCATCACCCCGCCCCAAATACATTCTGGGCCAGCCAGACATCACCGGGTTTTGGGTTCGTCTAGTATGTCGAGGACTTCCTGCTCGATCCTGCGAGAGCGCGACACGTCCAGCGTGTCGGCGTCGGCAGACGCGCTGTTCCACCTCGCGGACAGTGTTCGGTTGCCACTGCCGCTAAATTCTTCCTTTTGCGTTGCCCGCGCGCAGGGGAATGGCTATTGTTGTAAGTCACAATGGAATCGGGCCACAACTTGATCAGACAACGCTTGGAGAAGCGCTCGAAGCTGTTGGAGAAGAAAATCAACCCGTACGGCGGGTGGTTTGACGTTAGCGAGCCGATTGTGGCGGTGCGAGAGAATCCCGATCTGGCACGCGAGGTGCGCCTTGCAGGCCGGTTGATGAGCCACCGCGATATGGGCGGTAGCATGTTCGCCGATATCAAGGACTCGACGGGCAAGATCCAGATTTACGTTCATAAGAAGACGATCGCCGAGGAACAGTTCGATCTGTTCAAGCATTTCATCGATCTCGGCGACATAATCGGCGTGACCGGCAAGCTGTTCACGACGCACGCGGGCGAACTGACGGTGCGGGTCGAACGCATTACGTTGTTGAGCAAGGCGATTCGCCCGTTGCCGAAGGAGTGGTACGGAATCAAGGACGGCGAAATCCGGGTGCGCCAGCGGTATCTCGATTTGATCTTCAACGATGTGGTGCGTGACACGTTCCGCACTCGGAGCCGGGTAATCTCCGAAATCAGGCGGTTTCTCGATGGGCGCGGGTTCATGGAAGTGGAGACGCCGATGATGCAGCCGATGGCGGGCGGCGCGGCTGCAAAACCGTTCCAGACGCACCACGACGCGCTTGGCATGGATTTGTTTTTGCGTGTGGCGCCGGAGTTGTACCTGAAACGGTTGTTGGTGGGCGGGTTCGAGCGGGTTTACGAGTTGAACCGGAGTTTTCGAAACGAAGGCATTTCGCGCAAGCACAATCCCGAGTTCACTATGCTCGAGGTGTACCAGGCATACGGCGACTACGAGACTATGATGGAACTGGCGCAGAACATGGTGACGACAGTGGCGCAAAACGTTCTCGGCAGACTGATCATCAAACGGTACGACGGCGAGGAGATCGATCTCAAGCTGCCGTGGCGGCGCGTGGTTTACCGCGAGATTATCGAGGAGCGGATTGGCAAGGACTGGTTCAAAATCACGCAGGAGGAACGCAGGGCGCGCGCGACGCAACTCGGCGTGGAGTTTCCGCCGAATTCGCCCGACTACGAGGTGACCAACGCGGTATTCGAGAAGATCATCGAGCCGTCGCTGCTGAATCCGACTTTTGTGACGCATCTGCCGTCGGACCTGGTCGTGCTCGCCAAGCCGAATCGGGAGGACCCGAGCGTGGTTGACGTGTTCGAGCTGGTCGTCAACGGTCAGGAGCTCGCGCCGGCTTATTCGGAATTGAACGACCCGGTCTTGCAGCGGGAACGGCTCCTGCATCAGGCGTCGGGTCACGCGGAAAAAATAGACAAGGATTTCCTCGCGGCGCTCGAGCACGGGATGCCGCCCGCGGGCGGCATGGGCATCGGAATCGACCGTCTGGTGATGATGTTGACGGGCGTGGAGAGTATTCGCGACGTGATCCTCTTCCCGCAACTGCGGCCGCAGACATGACTCGCCTGCCTTTCGAACTGTTTCTAGGGATGCGTTATCTCAAACCGAAGCGCACGTTTGTCTCCGTAATCACGTTGATCTCGCTTATCGGCGTCATACTTGGCGTGTGGGTGTTGATCGTCGTCATCGCGGTGATGAGCGGATTCGACCGCGAACTGCGCGACAAGCTGATGGGCATGAACGCGCATGTCACCGTGACGGGCGGGCTGATTGAGCAACCAAACGAGTTGCTCAGAATCGTCAGCCAGACGCCGGGCGTGAAGGCGGCATCGCCATTTGTGACGGGGCCGGTGCTGATCGAGTTTAATCGGCGCGTGCACACACCGTACTTGAAGGGGATCGACCCGCGGCGAGAGGTCAGTGTCAGCAAGCTGGGCGGTTATATCACGCAGGGCAAACTGGATCTCGACGGCGAGAAGGTGCTCATCGGACGCGAACTGGCCAATCAGTTTGGGATTTATCTTGGCGACAAGATCACGGTGTATTCACCGCGGAATTTCGAGAAGCGCGGCCAAGAGGTGTATTTGCCGATGGAATTGACCGTCACCGGGATCTTCGGTTCGGGGATGTTTGAATACGATTTCGGGCTGATCTTTACGTCATTGGAGACGGCGCAGGAACTCTACGATCTCGGCACAGCGGTACATGGCGTGGAGATCACGACTGACGACCCGATTGCGGGCGCTCAGGCGGCGGCGCTGGCGTTGAACCGTCGGTTGCCGCCCGGTTTACATGCGCAGACATGGGCACAAATGAACCAGCGGCTGCTTGGCGCGATTCAGGTCGAAAAGACGGTGATGTTTTTCATTCTGATATTCATCATTGTGGTCGCGGCGTTTGGGATCATGAGCACGTTGATCACGGTGACAGTGCAGAAGACGAGGGAGATCGGCGTGATAAAGGCGCTTGGCGCGGCGCCCGGCAAGATTCTGCGGGTGTTTCTGTTGCAGGGGTTTGTCGTCGGCGTAATCGGCGTGGCGATCGGGATGGCGTTGGGGGAATTGACAGTCCGCTACATCAATCCGATCAATCATTTCCTTTCGCGCGTTGTCGGGATCGAGTTGTTTCCCCGCGAGATTTACAATTTCCCGGCGATTCCGACGTTTCTGACGACAGGGGACCTGTTTACGATTGGCGTATCGGCGCTGCTGATTTGCACGCTGGCAGGACTGTTGCCAGCGTTGCGGGCGGCGCGGCTCGAACCGGTGGAGGCCCTGCGGTATGAATGACTTTATTCTTACCGCGCACGGGCTGAGCAAGACCTACACACTCGGCAGGCAGCGGTTGGAGGTGTTGCGCGGGATCAATCTGCAGGTGCGCCGCGGCGAGGCATTGGTGATTGTCGGCGCGTCCGGTGCGGGCAAGACCACGTTGCTGCACCTGCTTGGCGGATTGGATTCTCCCGCTGATGGCGAGGTGAATCTCGATGGCGTCTCGGTATTCCGGCTGTCTGGCACGGAGCGGGCGCGGATGCGGAATGAGCGGATTGGGTTTGTGTT
>CAIKBP010000140.1 GCA_903825695.1 uncultured Verrucomicrobiota bacterium | reverse complement strand
TCGCGCGCTGACATTGCGGGAATTCGCGGTGTTGACGTGGATGGTGTTGTAAAAACGCTGTTGGAGCGCGATCTGATCACGATTGTCGGACGCAGCGACGTGCCGGGCAAACCATTGCTATACGGGACTACACAGCGGTTTTTGGAGCATTTCGGATTGCGCGGCCTTGATGACATACCGAAAGCGGCTGAATTGAGGTTGCAGGCGGCGGCGTTGCGAAGTGCGGAGGTGAAGACCGAGTACACGACGGAAGGAGCCACCGTCGAGCCGGTCGCATCGACACCAAACGAGGCAGCGGCGACCGGGCCGAGAGGAGACATGAATGAAAAACAAACTGCAAACCCTGCGCAGTAAGATTGACGTGGTTGACCATCAATTGGTCGACCTGCTGAACGAGCGGACGAAGTTGGTATTGGAGGTTGGCAAGATCAAACACGCGTTGGGTGAGGAGATTTACGCGCCTGAACGCGAGGAAGCGGTACTACGTCGCGTTATCGAGAAGAACAAAGGTCCGCTCACCGAGGAGTCGTTGCGCGCAATTTACCGCGAAGTGATGTCGAGCGCTCTGGCGCTGGAAAAATCGCTGGTGATCGCCTATCTCGGGCCGCAGGCGACCTACTCGCACATGGCGGCAGTGAAGAAATTCGGCGCGAGTCTCCGGTACGAGCCATTGCCGAACATCACCGACGTGTTCACAGAGGTTGCGAAAGGCCGGGCCGATTACGGCGTCGTGCCAATCGAGAATTCCACGGAAGGCGCGGTGACTCACACCTACGACATGTTCGTGGATAGCGAGTTGAAGGTCTGCGCGCAGATCATGTTGCCGATCCGGCACAACCTCATGGCTGCTTGTCCGCGCGGACAGATCAAGAAGGTTTACTCGATTGCGCAGGTGTTGGCGCAATGCCGGCAATGGTTGCAGATCAATATGCCACACGCGGAACTGATCGAAGTATCCAGCTCCACGCGCGCGGCGGAGATTGCGAAGAGCGAACCGAACGCGGGCGCGCTGGCCAGTTCGCTCGCTGCGGAATTGTACGGGCTGAAGGTTTACGAAGCCAACATCCAGGATTCGAGCGAGAACGTGACGCGATTTCTCGTGATCGGCAGAAAATATCCTCCGGCGACGGGCGACGACAAAACCTCCATAATGTTCGCCGTGCACGACCGTGTCGGCGCATTGCACGACTGCATTGCATCGTTCAAGAAATTCAAGATCAACATGACGAAGATCGAGTCGCGTCCGAGCAGGAAGAAGGCTTGGGACTACTATTTCTTCGTGGATTTCAACGGCCACTGCGATGACGCCCGCGTCAAAAAAGCACTGGTTGAATTGGACAAGCACACCATGTTCGTAAAGATCTTGGGCAGTTACCCAAATGTGAATGGATGAAGACCCGCGGATTTCACTGATTAAATCCGTGTGAACCGTGAAATCGGTGGAAGATGAACTTCCCTCCTATTACCAACAAGTACATCTGCGACATACCGGTTTACGAGCCGGGGCGGCCGATTGAGGAGGTCGCGCGCGAGTTGGGGCTGAAACCGCAGACGATTATCAAGCTGGCGTCGAACGAAAACGCACTCGGGCCGTCACCCAAAGCTCTTGCGGCAATGCACAAGGCGCTGACGACGGCACATCTCTATCCCGATGGCGGCGGATTCTATTTACGCCAAGCACTGGCAAAAAAACTAGGTGTCAGTCCCAACAACATCATTCTCGGTTGCGGTTCCAACGAGATCATTGAGTTTCTCTATCATGCATTCGTAGGACCTGGTGACGAAGTTATCGTGGGCGACCGGTCGTTCGTCATTTACAGCATCATGGCGAAGATGTTCGATGCGAAGTGCATCGAGGTGCCGTTCAAGGGTCACACGCATGATTTGCAGGCGATGCGCGAGGCGATCACGCCGAAGACGAAATTGGTCTTCATCGCCAACCCGAACAATCCGACCGGCACACGTGTGAGCAATGCCGAGCTGGACAGATTTATTCGCAGTCTGCCGTCGCACGTTATTGTGGTATTGGACGAGGCTTACGTTGAGTTTCTCGACGATCCACCGCCGTCCATTGAATATGCGATGAAACATAACGTCGTCGTACTTCGCACGTTTTCAAAAATCGTCGGGCTGGCGGGATTGCGAATCGGCTATGGCATCGCGCAGAAGGAATGTATCGCGTTGCTCCAGAAGGTGCGTCAGCCATTTAACGTCAATGCCATCGCACAAGCGGGTGCACTGGCAGCGCTCGATGACACGTCGCACATCCGCAGGACGAAAGTAATGACCAGGCGCGGGCTGGCATATTTAGAGAAGGAATTCAAACGGTTGAAGTTGGAGTTCGTGCCAAGTTGCGCCAACTTTGTGCTCGTCAAGGTCGGAGCTGGCGACAGGATCTTCCACGCGTTACAGCGGCATGGCGTGATTGTGCGTCCGATGCGCGGGTACAAGATGTCGGACTGGTTACGGGTAACAGTCGGGTTGCCAGAGGAGAACCGGAGGTTTATCGGTGCGCTGCGGGCAGAATTGCGCGGCAAATGAATATTTACCACGTTACACGTGACGAATGGACACGAATCATTCGTCTTGATTCGCGATAATTTGCGGTCTAAAGGACAATCATGATCATCATCTGCAAACGAGGGGCGACGGACGAGCAGATTGCGCACATTGAGGAGGCAATCCGCTCGTGGGGTTTGAAGCCGCACACAAGTCGCGGCGTTGAGCGGGCGATCATTGGCATCATTGGGCCTGAAGACGTTGTAAGGGAGAAACCACTGGAGGCGTTTCCCGGCGTCGAGTCTGTTACGCCGGTGCTCAAGCCGTACAAACTGGCCAGTTACGAGTTCACGCAGAAACGGACGGTGGTCGACGTGCGTGGCGTGAAGATTGGCGATGCCCAGAAGGTTGTGCTCATGGCTGGGCCGTGCTCAGTTGAGAGCCGGGAACAAATCCTGGAGATTGCGCGCATTGTCAAAAAGGCTGGCGCGTCCGTGCTGCGTGGCGGTGCATTCAAGCCGCGCACGTCGCCATACACATTTCAGGGATTGGGAAAGAAGGGATTGGAACTGCTCGCTGAAGCGCGCAAAGCCACGGGATTGCCCGTTATCACCGAGTTGATGGACACCAAAGATACCGAGGTTGTTGAGGAATACACCGACATCATCCAGATTGGCGCCCGGAACATGCAGAACTTTTCGCTGCTAAAGGAAGTGGGCCGGTGCAAGAAGCCCGTGATGCTAAAGCGCGGTCTGGCTGCGACGATCAAGGATGTATTACTAAGCGCGGAATATATCCTCAATGAAGGCAACATGAACGTCATGCTCTGCGAGCGCGGCATCCGGACTTTTGAAACGTACACACGCAATACGCTCGATCTTTCGGCTGTGCCCGCACTGAAAAAAGAATCGCACCTGCCGGTAATTGTTGACCCGACCCATGGAGCGGGTCATCACGACCTGATTCCCGCAATGGCGCTGGCTGCAGTCGCAAGTGGCGCGGACGGCATCATGGTCGAGGTCCACAACAATCCCGAATCGGCGCTCTCCGACGGTGAACAATCATTGCTCCCCGAGAAGTTCAAAGCTCTCGTCGCGCAGATGCGTGCAGTCGCCGCTGCGATTGGGAAGCAAATCTAGCAACTTGCTGGATTTTTGGGCTGCGAATTCACTGCGCCGCAAGGTTGGGCAGGAATTCCCGTTCCGCAGCATCGTCGTAGGAAAATAACACAAAACCGGCTGCGCCTAGTTCACGGGCCACGTTGATCTGGGCAAGTAACGCGGCCTGACTGCCGAGTTTCCAGCTTCCAATGCCAACGACCAATTGGCGATGCCGCGCCCACGTTTCTTGCTGGTGTACCCGGGCCTCAAACTCGCGCAGGTCGGTCATGTAGGTCATAGTGCAGGCGTAATCCAGCCAGCCGTGTTCCAACCAGTATCTCCAGTTCTGCGCCATTTCCTCACGGGCGCGGTCGAGGTCATGGAATACCGCCGCGGAGACCGTGATACCCGGTCGCAAGGTACGTGCAGCATCGCCGAGGTCGTGCACCCACTGGTTGACGATGAGTTGTTTCCATTCGATGAAACGGCGGGTGGACGGACCGTCTAGAACGTCGTCAGGCCAGTGTTTGACCGATTTACCCTGCCACTGTTCAAACGAACGACGGCAATTGGCGCAGAAGCAGGCAGGCTGTTCATTGAATCGGATGTAGTCAAACTGCACGCCATCCACAGGATATCGTTTAACAATCTCCCGAACGCAGGCAACCATGAGATCGTGGTTGGCCTTTTGCGACGGACACAGCCATGTGTAACCTGCCTGCAAAACAGGTTTACCATTGGGACCGCGCATCACACGGTTCGCCGCAATCATCTTGCGCTGGAAACGCGACGGACTGCGCAACATGAACATCACAGGCAGCTTGGCATGTACCGCGATGCCACGTTTGTGGGCAAGTTGAATGCCGTGTTCAAACTCCCTTGCCGACATACCGGAAATGTGAGGCAGCACGCCACTGTCGGGGTAGAATGCGCCGCCACCTGTGGCGAAGTTGACGTACATCGCGTTGAACCCGGACCGTCTCAGCAGCGATGTCGCGTCGTCCCAATTCAGTCGCGCTGTATCGCTGACCCATACGCCTCGGATTTCTCCTGCGCGTGGTGGAAGGAGACGCGGCGTTGGTTGGAGCGGAGCGCAGCCCGCGATGCCCAGCACAACACCAACTGCAGCAATTGTTAACCGAAGACAGTGGCGCATTTTTCTCCTTGTTTGCTGCGTGCCAATTCCAACCCTATCAGCTGGGCATGCAAATCGGCGCAGGTAAACTGTTGTTCTGCAAAAGCAGCCTGCAATGCGGGTGCACTATAAGTTAGCCAGCAAGTGTTGCCAAACCAAATGTTTACTGTTAGAAAAATAGCATCATGTTGCGTCAACTCACCATACTCGGGCCGGGATTGCTTGGCGGTTCCATCGGTATGGCGGCGCGCCACACAAAGGCCGCGCGGCACATCGTTGTCTGGGCTCGACGGCCCGAAGCCGTGGATCAAGCTTGGAAGCTTGGCGCAGCTGACGAGGCGACCGACAACCTCGACAAAGCTGTTGCCGAATCCGAACTAATCGTGCTGGCTACACCTATTGGCGCCATGCAAGCACTGGCCGAGAAGATGAAACCGTCGATACCCGATGGTTGTGTCGTCACCGATGTTGGCAGTGTAAAGTATCCCGTGGTCAATGCGTTGATGCATGTGCTCAACGACAAGGCGCGGTTCGTTGGATCGCATCCAATGGCCGGTTCGGAACAATCTGGCATCAACGCGGCGCGGCGCGACTTGTTACAGGATGCGGTGTGCATCGTTACGCCGCGCAAGGACACCGAC
>CAIKBP010000139.1 GCA_903825695.1 uncultured Verrucomicrobiota bacterium | reverse complement strand
TGGGGCAGATGATCGGGCTGCCGGCGACGATGGCGCTGTACTCGTTCATCGGCGTGGCGGTGACCTCGGCCACGATTGTGATCTACGGCGGATTCCCCATCTGGGATCCGGTCGTGCTGATCACGAAATTCAAGAGTCCACTCGTGCTCGCCGTTTCACTGTTTGCCTTGTGCCTGGCGACGCTGGCGACGAACCTCGCGGCCAACGTGGTCAGTCCCGCGAACGATTTCTCGAACCTCTGGCCCTCGAAGATCACCTTCCGCATCGGCGGGTTGATCACGGGCATCATCGGCATACTGATTCAGCCGTGGAAGCTCGTGGCGGACCCGAGCGGCTACATTTTTACCTGGCTGATTGGATATTCCGCACTGCTGGGGCCGATTGGCGGAATTCTGATCTGCGATTACTTTGTCATCCGGCGCACGAGGCTGAATCCGATTGACCTCTATTTGCGTGACGGGCGATATTTTTATGGCAACGGCTTCAATTTTGCCGCCATCGTGGCGTTGGTTCTCGGCATCGCCCCGAACGTGCCGGGCTTTCTCGGCACCATCAAGGTGGTCAACCCGGCGTCGGTGGGACCATTTCTGATGCAGTTGTACAGCTACGCCTGGTTCGTCGGTTTCTTCATTTCATTCATAGTGTACTGGGTCTTGATGGCCCTGGTACGCAAACCCGAAACAAAAAGGTGATCTTATGCATATGAAAAAAGCGGATACATTGACGCCCGACCAGATCGGGAAAATGCGGGACGAGTACATCCTGCCCAGCACGATGAAATACTTCCCGTTGAACATCGTGAAGGGCGAGATGCAATTTGTGTACGACGACAAAGGGCAGAAGTATCTCGACGCATTCTCGGCGGTGGTCACGATCAGCGTCGGCCATTGCCATCCCGAGGTGACGAATCCCGTGATCGAGCAGATGAAGAATCTGCAGCACATGACCACGCTTTATTATCACCCGAATCTCGTCCGGTACGCCGAGAAGCTCGCCAGCGTGATGCCTGACGGCTTGAAGGTCAGCTTTTTCACCAACAGCGGCTGCGAAGCGAACGAACTGGCGGCGTTGTTGGCGAAGAATCATACCAAGAACACCGAGTTCGTCGCCCTGCGTCACAGTTTTCACGGCCGGACCCTGATGGCGATGACCATGACCGGTCAATCGAAGTGGCGGCACTCGTTGCCGTACGTATTCGGCGTCACCCACATTTCGCCGGGCTACTGCTATCGGTGTCCATTCGGGCTGACGTATCCGTCGTGCAACGTCGCTTGCGCGCGCGAACTCGAAGACGTCATCAAGTACAACACGTCGGGCAAGATCGCCGCGTTCATCGCGGAACCGATCCAGGGATTTGGCGGCGTGGTCGATCCGCCGAAGGAATATTTTGAGATCACCTACGACATCGTGAAGAAATACGGCGGGGTGTTCATCTCCGATGAAGTGCAGACGGGATTTGGCCGGACGGGCGACAAGTGGTGGGGTATCGAGCAATGGGGCGTGAAACCCGACATGATCACGATGGCCAAGGGCATGGGCAACGGCCTTCCGTTGGGCGGCGTGACCTGCACGAAGGAAATTGCGGAGTCGATGCGGGAGAAGGTGCATTTCAACACCTACGGCGGCAATCCGGTCTCAATGGCCGGGGGGCTAGCGGTGGTTGAATGCATCGAGCGTAACAACTACATGCACAACGCCAAGGTGATGGGCGACCGGCTTCAGGAAGGCTTCGATAAGCTTGTGCGCAAACACAAGATTGTCGGCGAACATCGTGGCAAGGGGTTGATGCGCGGGTTGGAGATCGTGAAGGACAAACAGTCCAGGGAAGCCGCTCCGCAGCATGTCCAACG
>CAIKBP010000138.1 GCA_903825695.1 uncultured Verrucomicrobiota bacterium | reverse complement strand
GTAGAGCACGAGCCAAATCCGCCGGAACGACGCGGTGTCCCTCGGCAACCGGCTGTCGCCGATGACGCGAAATAATCCGGGAAGGTTCTCGGTTTCGACCAGCAACCCATGCGTGACGCGGTCGCCGGCGTAGTACTGGAAAGGCCGATAAGAAAATCGTGACGAATGGATCGCGATATCACCATGTCGAAACTCGCGTGCAACTTGTGCGCTCGCATCGCGCAACGGCGATTTCACCCACCAGTTGCCAGAGAAGTAGTACCCTTGCAGCGCGAAGAGGTTGAACACCATCAGCGTCCCGATGCCGGCGACGGCAATAATCCGTGACGGCGTCCGTGCCATGCCCCAGCCGACCAACAGCGCGAACGCCGGCGCGATGTAAAGTATCACGCGCGGCAGGAAGAGATCCTGACCCAGCGAGACCAGCACCAGCAGCGCCAGCGGCACAAAAAACCACAACGTCAGCAACAGGGCGCGTGGGCGCGCTTCCTTGTCGCGGAACAGGATTGTCAGCGCTACCGCCAGCAGTAGCAAACTGATCCCAATCGCCGGCCATCGCGCACCTGTGTCAGTCAAATTCGAGCCGCTCAGCAATGCAAAGAATCTTACCGGCATGTCCCATGTCAGTGGTCTGATCCAGTAACCGCGCGTCTTCTCTTCCAAATGCGACAGCAATTGCGCCAGCCAAGGCGTGAACAATATCGCCACGGCCGCCTGCGCCAGCACCCAGCGGCGCAACGATCCCATATAACGGCGTGCTGATGCGATGACGCACACATTCTGCGCCAACAACACGAGGAACGACGTGTATTGCGCGTACAAACTCAGCGTTGTCGCCACGACGTACAACACCCACCATGCCGCCATCCGTCGTTCCAGTGCGCAGAACATGAACAAAAATGACAGACAAACCAGCAGCGTTTGCAGCGCGTACATCCGGATTTCCTGCGAGTACCAGACATGCAACGGACACAACGCCAAGAACAGCGCGGCCAACAACCCGGTTGTTCGCCCCGCGAGTTCGATGCCGAGGGCAAACACCACAGCCACAGCGGCTACGCCGAGCAAGACCGACAACCATCGCGCGCCTTCTTCACCCGGCGCCATGCGCGTCCAAAAATGCAGTAGAAAATTGAACAGCGGCGCGTGCCCTTCGTCGCGCGCCGCCACAAATGTGTCAGTTGCCGCGCCGGATCGCGCGATCAACATGGCCACTGACTCATCAAACCAAATGACCCGATCACTGAGATGAAACAATCGCAGGCCGGCCGCCAACGCCAACACCAACCCGAGCGCCACCAACGATTTGCGTCTTCCCGCGTTCATCCACGGTTACCGAGCTTCCGCAAGAGTTCGTCCATGTGCTTTTTCACGTCTTCATCCATTCGGATGAGCGACGGCCATGGACGGCAATCCGCTTCACCAGCAATCTTGTGCGTGGCATCGATGCCCATCTTACTGCCGAACCCAAGTGCGGGCGTGGCATGATCGAGCACATCTGCGGGACCTTTGGTTAGGAGAATATCGCGCTGTGGATCGATGTTGGCGCAAAGGCGGAACAGGACTTCCCGCATATCATGCACATTCACGTCAGCGTCCACCACAATGATCATCTTGCTAAACATCATCTGTCCCATGCCCCACAACCCGTGCATCACCTTCATCGCGTGATACGGAAACGATTTCTTGATGGAGACCACCACAAGATTGTGGAATACGCCCTCGGCGGGTAGCGCCATATCTACGATCTCAGGGAACGTCATCCTGAACACGGGCAGAAAAATCCGCACACTGGCTGTGCCCATGTAGAAATCTTCCATCGGCGGCACACCAACGACCGTGCCCGTATAAATCGCGTCGCGCCGGTGCGTGATCCGTTCGACGTGAAACTTCGGGTACGGCTCCGGCGGCGTGTAGTAACCCGTGTGATCGCCAAACGGCCCCTCCATTTCAAGCGGCTCATTCGGATCGACGTAACCTTCCAGCACGAAATCGCAATCGGCGGGCACTTCAAGGTCGTTGGTTTGGCATTTCACCACTTCCACGGGTTTCTTGCGGATAAACCCAGCGAACGCAAGTTCGTCAACGCCGTCGGGGAGCGGCGCCGATGCTGCAAAGGCGTACACCGGATCGCCGCCAAGCGCGACTGCGACCGGCATGCGCCGTTTCAATTCACAATAGCGTCGCCAGTGGCGTGCGCCGGTCTTGTGCGGCTGCCAGTGCATGAATGTCGTGCGACCGTCAATAACCTGCATGCGGTACATGCCAACATTGCGCGCGCCAGTATCGGGATCACGGGTAATGACCAATGGCAACGTGATGAACCGTCCAGCATCTCGCGGCCAGCATTTCTGGATGGGGAGCGCGGTGAGATCGGGGGTCTGACGGATCATCTCCTGGCACGCTCCGCTGCGCACGGTCTTTGGCTTCGCATGGCGCAATTCCAATGCCGTGCCGAGCAACGCAAATGCTTCCTTGAACGAGGATGGCGGCTTCGTTTTGAGCAGGCCGTCGAGTTCTGCGGCGATCTCCTCAACGTCGTTTACACCGAGCGCCAGCGCCATGCGCCTATTTGACCCGTAAGCGTTGATAAGCAGCGGGAACTGCGATCCGTTGCACCTCTCGAACAACAGCGCCTTGCCGCCGTCGGGCGACTTCATCTCCCGGTCAGCGATCTCGGTGATCTCCAAAGCCGGGTTGACCTCGATGGGAATCCGTTTCAACTCACCCACTGCATCAAGCTTCGCCACAAAATCGCGCAAGGAATCGTAGGCCATGGCGGGCTTATACCATATACCAACGCAAGGTTCACCACGTTACACGTGGGCGCAAAGGTGCAAAAGGTGCCTTCAACCTGGCTGATCGTTGCCCCGGAAATGCTCGAGGCTTTGCGTCTTTGCGCGAAACTTACTTATTCACACTGCGAACTGCGTCTTTCTCCGTTTCGAGTTTATTGCGGAGCTTCTGGACTTCGGCGCGCAGGGTTTCTTCCAGCTTCTCGGCGTCTTCAGGTTTTTCCGACACAAGGGCAGACGCAATTTTGGGTTTCAGGTCCAATTCAATCTGGGCAATCTTCGCGGCATAAACGCGGTCGAGTTCTGCGAGTCTTGTCTTCTGCTTGTCTGTGAGTTTGGGCCCGGATGATTTGCCGAGCCGTTCCATCGCCAGTTCGTATGCGGATTTCATTGCCATGGTTTGGTGAGTGGTAAGTGGTGATTAGGTTAATTTGATTTTGACGTCGTCACCTTCGATGACGCATTCGAATTTCTCAACATTCATGGTCGGCATAGTAACCGTGATGCCTGTCGTCACATCGAACCGCCATCCATGCCACGGACAGCTCACGATGTTGCCATCAAGCGTGCCCTCTCCCAGCGGCCCGCCCTGGTGCGCGCAGGTATTGGATATGGCGTAGAACTTGCCGCCAACGTTGAACAACGCCACCTCGCGGTCCCCGACGGTAATGACTCTGCCCTCGCCGGGTTTGAGGTCGGTCACCTTGGCTATGGATATGAATTCGCTCACGGATGTCTGCCCGGTTTAGGTGGAATAGTAGCCGAATTGTCAGTGTGCGTCCATTAAGAGATGGATACAAATTGCCGCGGTGGTCAAGTTCTCGTATCTTGGCGTCGGGGCATGGATCGGCCGCATGGATAACACCGATAAGAAGCTACTGAACCTTCTGCAAGCTGAGGTGCCCATCACACTGCGGCCTTGGAATGTTATCGGCGAAAAGTTGGGTGGCATTAGCGAGGCGGAAGTGATGGAACGGGTGCGGGTGTTGAAAGCGGCCAAGATTATCCGCCAGATCAGCGCTATATTCGACACGCGCTCGCTCGGTTACAAATCGTCGCTTGTGGCGGCACAGTACGATTCTGCCCGGATAGACGCCGCTGCCTCGATCATCAATGAACATCCCGGCCTCTCACACAATTATCAGCGCAACCACGCGTTCAACCTTTGGTATACCATCGCTGTCAGCCCCGACTCGCGACTAGGTCTGGAGCGAACGGTGCAGCTTCTCCACGAAATGAGCGGGGCGCGTTGCACGCGGCTACTGCCGGCGCTTCACCTGTTCAAGATCGGCATGATGGTCGATGTCGAGGATGGCGCTATGGCTGACGCAAATGATGAAATCCGGTCCAGCGAACAGCAGCGCGGTCCCGCAGTCGCGAAATCGTTGACGGAATTGGAGAAACAATTTGTCCGCGAGATGCAACGCGATATCGCGATCGAACCAGAGCCATTTACCCCCATCGCGGCGCGACTCGGATTGAGCATCGAACAGTTGCGCGAGATGAGCGATGTGATGCACGCGGCGGGTCGCTTGCGACGTGTGAGCGCGGTGTTGCGGCATCGCGAGATCGGGTTCACCTCCAATGCCATGGGCGTTTGGATCGCGCGCGGCACCGACGCTGAGATTCTAAAAATAGGCGAGAAGATGGCCGGCTTTCGCGCGGTGACGCACTGTTACCAGCGCCCGACGTATCCTGACTGGCCGTACAACTTGTTCACGATGGTGCACGGTCGGACACCGGCTGAGTGCGAAGCCGTGTTGGCCGAGATTTCCCAAGAAACCGGCATCACCGACCATGCCGCGCTCTACTCGACCAAGGAGTACAAGAAAACCCGTGTGGAATATTTCACTGATGCGGAGCGGCTGTGGGAGACGCGCCCGTGAACTCGATAATATCAGCGGTTACCGTCACCGTGGGAATCGAGAACAGGATTAGGTACAAGGTCGAGTGATCCTGTGTTTGATTCGCCAAGGCGATAGAGCGGCCCTTTAGGTCCTGACCCACAGATTCATACAGCCGCGTTTTTGCCACTGCATAACTGGGACTCGTAATAGGGATCAACCCAAGAAGCCAAAACCCACTGCTTCCTCCCCTAGCACCCGGTTGAATCACTCGGTAATTGTTTTCCGAAAGCCTCACATCCGTGGCTGTCTGCTGCTCAAATTTTCCTACAGAAGCGCAGCCTGCGAGCATCGCCACCACACTGCATAAAACAATTGCGCTGAGTAGACAAGCGGTTGCTTTCCTCATCCCGTGATTAGCACGGATTCGTTCGATTATGTTCATCGTCCTCTCCTTTGTTTGAACCTGTTTTCTCGTGAGCCACACCAAGCATTGTTGTTGAGTCTTGTACCAAATCCCACGACACGCAAGCCCTTATTTACGCCGCCAAACGCAGAGGCACCCAAAAAAGCGCCGAGGGTGATAGACGCTTATCAACATCGTCGGAAACACCGGTATATGTCCTCGTTTTCGCCTCATTCAGAAGAATATAGACGTGATACATGTTTCCTGTATGGCGGACCCGTCAAAAATCCTATGGGGGTTTTGACGAGGTCTCGCCAGAATTTTTCCAGGGCAAAATTCTGGCGGAGAGGGAGGGATTCGAACCCTCGAGGGACACTAGGCCCCTACTGGTTTTCGAGACCAGCCCGTTCAACCGCTCTGGCACCTCTCCGAAAACCCTGGTCGCCTACGGCGCCGCCAAAGGCGGGTAAACCCAGCGATCCATAGCAACTTAGCGTCGTAAGATGGTGTTGTCGAGTCCGGAAGCATAAGACATCGGAAGTTTGACGACGGGCATCTGCTTGTAGTAATGTGCACCCTAATTCGGAGGAACCAAACCGTGACAATACCAACCCGTTTTACGCTGTCGCAAGCCGACATCCCCACCCATTGGTACAACATCATGGCCGACCTGCCTCAACCATTGCCGCCACCTCTTCATCCCGGCACGAAGCAGCCGATCAAGCTGGAAGAGATGACCGCGATTTTTCCGGAGAACCTCGTGATGCAGGAGATGAGCACGGAGCGTTGGGTGGAAATCCCGGGGCCGGTCCGTGAGATTTATGCCTTGTGGCGGCCGTCGCCACTGCTGCGCGCGGTGCGGCTGGAGAAGGCGCTGCAGACGCCGGCCCACATCTACTACAAGTACGAGGGCAACAGTCCCGCTGGCAGTCACAAGCCCAACACCGCCGTCGCACAGGCTTATTACAACAAACAGGCGGGCACCAAGCGGCTGGCTACAGAAACGGGCGCGGGCCAGTGGGGTTCGTCACTGGCGATGGCGTGCAAGTTGTTTGGGATCGAGTGCCGCGTCTACATGGTCAAGGTCAGCTTCACGCAGAAGCCATATCGCAAACTGCTGATGCAGACATGGGGCGCGTCGGTTTTCCCGAGTCCGAGCGACCAGACCGAGTTCGGGCGCAAGATGCTAAAGAGCGACCCGAAATGCCCCGGCAGCCTTGGCATCGCCATCAGCGAGGCGATTGAGGACACCGTCAAACATCCCGGTACAAAGTATTCCCTCGGCAGCGTGCTCAACCATGTCTGCATGCACCAGACCGTTATCGGCCAGGAAGCCATCAAACAAATGGAACTGGCTGGCGAGGAACCTGACGTGGTAATCGGTTGTGTCGGCGGCGGCAGCAATTTCGCCGGCTTGGCGTTCCCGTTCGTTCGTCGAAAAATCGTCGACAATAAAAAGGCGCGGATCGTGGCCGTGGAACCGTCCGTGTGCGCCTCGTTGACCAAAGGCGAACTGCGTTACGATTTCGGCGACACGGCGATGATGACGCCGCTGCTCTGGATGTATACGCTCGGCCACGATTTCATTCCGCCGGAGATTCATGCGGGCGGACTGCGTTACCACGGTATGGCTCCATTGGTCAGCCATTTGTTCAAGCTCGGCCTGATCGAGGCGGTATCCTACGGCCAGACTAAGGCGTTCGAAGCGGCGATGCTGTTCGCGCAGAATGAAGGCGTGGTGCCCGCACCCGAAGCAGCACATGCCATCCGCGCGGCAATCGACGAAGCCATCAAGGCGCGCGAGGAAGGCAAGAAACGGGTCATCCTTTTCAACTTCTCAGGCCACGGGTTGCTCGACCTGCCTTCGTACGACGCATATCTATCGGGCAAACTGAAGGATTGAGTAAGACCTGCCGCGAATTGACTGCGGGTAGTTAATCCAACCCAATGGGGCGGCGAAGTTCCTTCTTGGCGGCATGGTGAGCTTTATCGGCGAGCATGCGTTGCTTGGCGCGGCGACTGCGCCGGCGTTTTTGCCGCCGGATCTTCTCGATGCGCGCTTGTTCGGCGGCGATGAAACCCCTTTGGAGCCGTTCTATCTTGTCGAGCAGAAGCCGGCGCGCGAGGAATCGGTTGAGCGCCTGGTGGCGCGTGGTTTGGCATTTGACCTGCAGTCCCGTCGGTCGGTGAACAAGCATGACGCATGAGGCGCTCTTGTTGACCTTCTGGCCGCCGTGACCGACGCTGCGCACGAACGTCTCATGTATGTCGGTATCCCGAACGCCGAGCGCAATCATCCGCTGGGTCAGTTGCGCCTCCTTGTCGGGCGTGACGGGAAACGCGCTCATGTGGACAGGGTAGCGAGTGCGAAACGAAAAAGCAACGGCATGGCTCGGCATGCTGGCGGCTTCTGCTTTTCCGCCTTCGGTTCCCCGCCTTCTGTGGTTTGCGGCTCCGCCATGTTGTGCTAGGGTGCATTCGTTGTGCCGACAAAAACCTTCATAAAATCGCTGTTCCGTGAGGAACTGACAGATAAACTGGCTGGGCTGGACGAGCCGGCATATCGCACCGACCAGGTCCTGCAGTGGGTATACCAGAAACCAACCGATTCATTCGACCAGATGACGAACCTGCCCGCGGCGTTACGCCAGAAACTGGCCGCAAGCTTTGAGCTGAATGCTGTCCACTCGCTCAGGATCCGCCACGCAACCGATACGACGGAGAAATTTCTGTTCCAGCTCCACGACCATGCGCTGATCGAGACCGTGCTCATTCCTGCCACGCCGGGGCTGACCAGTCAGAGCGACCGTCATACCGTCTGCGTCTCCACGCAGGTTGGTTGCGCGTTCGGCTGCAAATTCTGCGCGAGCGGTCTCCACGGTCCGAAACGCAACCTAAACGCCGGTGAGATCGTTGATCAGGTTGTAACCATCCACCGCCTCACGAAACAGCGCATTACGAATCTTGTGGTCATGGGCATGGGCGAACCGCTGGCCAACTATGAAAACATGCTGCGCGCCCTGAAGATTCTCAATGCCCCGTGGGCGCTCGGCATCGGCGCCCGCAAGATCACTATTTCTACCGCCGGCCTCGTCCCGGGTATCCAACAGCTTGCTACTGAGCCGATGCAATTCCGGTTGGCCATCTCCCTTCACGGTGCTACCGATGAAGTCCGCAACCGGATCATGCCGATCAATCGAAAGTACCCGCTCAAAGACCTGCTCGCGGCGTGCGAATATTACTGTAGTACCAAGGAGCGGATGCTGACCTTCGAGTACATGCTCATCGACGGCGTCAACGACACGCTCGAACAGGCGCACAAGCTCGGTGCGATGGCGCGCCGGCTTCGCGCAAAGGTGAATCTGATTCCCTACAACCCAGTGGAAGGTCTGCCGTGGAAGCGCCCTGACCGCGACCGATGCAAGATGTTCCAACACACGCTAAAGACTCACGGCATCGCCGCCACGTTGCGCATCGAAAAGGGAACGGACATCAATGCTGCTTGCGGCCAGCTACGCTTGCAGCACGAGGGAGCCGCCTGATAGCTCACAGCGGCGCGACGTGGCCATCGGCATAGAGCGTGTTCTTGGTCAGGCCATTACTGGAAATGGAGCTGGCACCGGCGTGGACGTTCTCGTAATCGTACATCAGCCACACCTTGTCGGGCGAAGAAAGAAAACTGGATGTGGCGCGATCAATGGAACGACCGCCCATGGGATAGTTCCACTCGTAACTGGAGCCTTCCTGGGTAAAATAATTCATCGTGTCCAAGATCCCGTTATCGTTGGGACACTTGAACACGCCGGCGCTGCCGCCAACGTAAGAGCTGAGCAAGTCGCGGATGCGCGGCCACGGAGGCGAGTCGGCAGGCGACGTCGGCACCCCCTCTGCTGCCGGTAAGAGCGAGTTGTGGTCCTGCGCGTACGTTAACACGGCGATACCGAGTTGCCGCAAATTGTTCAAACAATAAGTGTCACGAGCCTTACCTTTCACTTTGCCGAGTGTCGGCATCAGCAATCCCGCGAGAATCGAAATGATCGCAATCACTACCAGCAATTCCACCAACGTGAAGCTCCGAGACGACCACTTGCGAATGTACACGAATCTGGTCATCGTCCACCTCGTGCAGTTCGTGCAGCTCGCCGCACGGCGATCTGCTTGTACCGTTGGGCGCGTTGCTCTGGCGTTGTGTTGAGAAGTCGCTGCACCATGCGCTGCTGCATCCGTTGCTGGAACGCGGGGTTAGCGGCCAACTGCGCCATACGCTCGCGGCGTTGTTCGGGCGTGAGATTGCGCATCTCTTGCCAACGCTGGTGCGCCTGCTCGGCGACTTGCCGCTCTTCGGGCGTCATCGTCTCCAGTTGCGCATGGAACTGCGCTTCCATGCGTTGGACAGCTTCGGGCGACGGCGCTTGACGCGCCGTATCCAATCGCCGGCCCGGTTGCTGCAACAAGTAGAACCTCGTCCAATGGCGGTTCACCTGGCTCGCGAGTTCAGAGACCGCCTGTGGCATTGTGGCCCGAGAGAGATTCAGGCACACATCGCCCGCCGTTCCGTCTTCCGGCACAACTCGGGCCTGCGCAAAGCGTTCCAGCCCCAGCGCTACGACGCCGACATCCTTGCCAAAAACCCGCATCGTAACCAATGGGTTCTGGGCGCGGAGATTTGCGGCAAACATGCCGCCGCCAATGCCGCGGAACTGTTGGGACTGCAATGCCGACCAGCCACTTTTCTCCGGCTCACCATCACCTGCGGCAACCTTCTTCAGCGTGACGAGCGATTTGCGACTCGAGTATAATGGATAAACTGCCATCCAGCGGGTGGAGATTTGTTCATTAATGATTTCAAGCACCTGCTCCAGTGGCATGTTATGCACGTTCAATGTGACCTTGCCCGACACATTGCGGTGGACAATGATTTTCTCCCACGTTTGCCATTCGATGCTGCGTGCGACAACACGCACATCGACATCCCGCACGTTTAGCGTGACCAGATTAAGATGAGCCCGGTACGCGGCGTGGGCGCACCATGCTGCCCCCAGCGCCAATACGATTGCGACCGCCCAAAGGATGCGATTCTTCATATACTTTTGTAGACGGAAATCGTGGCCAATTGGTTACAGTGTTTTTCGTAGACGTTTCCGTAACCTTCCCAGCCCACGCTACGTCTATTAGTAACGAAAGAAGAATAAACAAATGAAGACGCAAACCAAGTTAATAATGGCACTGGCGGTGGCCGGAGCTATCGCTCTAAGCGGCGCGGGATACGTGGCCTACAGGAGCACAGCCGGTAGATGTTTCGCACGCGACAAAATCGTACCAAAACTTTGCGCGCTCGGTCTCACCCACGAACAGAAGACACAGGTAAGGGGGATCCTGAAGAATCACCGGTCAAGCATGCGACCGTTGGTCGGGCAACTCGTTGCCGAGCGTCGCGCGTTACGGGACCTCATCCACGCCGAATCCGTCGACGAAACGGCTATTCGCGCGCAGGTTGAGAAGGTCGCCAAGGTGGACGCAGATCTGGCCGTGCAGCGGGCGAACATCGCGCACGAGATCCGCGGCTTGCTGACCACTGAACAGATTCAGAAGCTCAAGGAGTTGAAGGTGTCCCTCGACGCGCACATTGACCGTCATCTTGCGCGGATTGCCAAACGTCTTCAAAAGGACTAAATGTTTCGTCGTGGAGCCGCAACCGGCGTCCTCCATGGCGACCAATGAATGCGCGCTACGATGAAATTCCAGACGAACGCCTCATCCAATTCACCCTCGCGGGTGAGGACGAGGCGTTTGCCGAGTTGGTACGGCGACACAAGAACCGCGTGTTTGGCACCGCCAGTCGCTTTGCCCGAAACGACCATGAGCTTGATGATGTTTGCCAGGAAATCTTTATCAAGGTCTACCGCAACCTGCGCCAATTCCGCGGCGACGCGCCTTTCGGGCACTGGGTCTCGCGGATCGCGGT
>CAIKBP010000137.1 GCA_903825695.1 uncultured Verrucomicrobiota bacterium | reverse complement strand
GGCCAAATCAAACGCACTGAATTCCTCGGATTGGCAGAAGTATTGGGTACGGAACAGTTCCGGGAGGCAGACGATTCTAGCTCCGCGCCGCGCTGCTGTGATCACGTGGGTTTCTGCGACCTGCAGATTTTGTTGCGGCCGCGGGCCACAGCGCATCTGTATCAACGCAATCGTCACCGGGTGCTTCATTCCTGTTATGCCGGGCTTCGCCATTTCGCGCATCACGATGATTCAATTCTTGCATTGCTTCAAGGAATTTGTTTTTCTCACTCCTGCAGGGCGAAAGACATGCATTTTGTTCCCTCAAAAATGTATCTGACCAAGGGGGTCGGCACGCACAAGTACGAGTTGCGCAGTTTCGAGATGGCGTTGCGCGATGCGGGGATTGAGAAATGTAATCTTGTGACCGTGTCGAGCATCCTGCCGCCTCGCTGCAAAATCATCTCGCGCAAACAAGGCGAGCAGTTGCTGCAACCCGGCCAGATCACATTTGCCGTGATAGCGCGGATCTCCACGAACGAGCCGCATCGTTTGATTGCTGCGTCGATCGGCGTGGCGCAGCCGGCAGAGGAAGACGCGTATGGTTATCTGAGCGAGTTGCATGCCTATGGGATGAACGACACCACGGCAGGCAATTTCGTCGAAGAGATGGCAGCAGCTATGCTGGCCACGACGCTCGGCGTGGAGTTCAACGAGGACGCCGGTTGGGACGAGAAGGAAGAAGTGTTCCGCATCAGCGGCAAGATCGTCCGCACCAGCAACATCACTCAAACCGCAGTGGGGCAGCCGCAGGGCTTGTACACGTCGGTGGTCGCGGCTGCGATCATGTTCTTCTGATGGCGGTGGCGAAGCGATTGCGTTTTGGCGCAATGGCAGTAGGATGGGAGTGGTGTGAATAACAATGTGATACCCGTGGAAGTCAGAGGCGTGGTTCCGACCGCGAACGGCTGCGCTGTATTCCTTGGCAACGACAATAAGGCGTTCGTGATTTATGTAGATCACAACGTCGGGGCGGCTATTGCGATGTTCCTGCGCAATACGCCGAAAGAGCGTCCGTTGACCCATGATCTTGTCGGCCATATTTTTCAGGGACTTGGGGTGCGGGTGGAGCGCGCAGTCATCAATGATTTGAAACACAGCACCTACTTTGCACGGCTTATTTTGCGGATGGAAAACGAGCTTGGGAAAAAGATTGTCGAAGTAGACGCGCGCCCCAGCGACAGCATCGCGCTGGCGGTACAACAAAAAAGCCCGATTTACGTTGCCCGTAAAGTGTTTGATGCCGTTGAGGATGTGTCGGGATTGCTTCAGAAGCTGAGCCAAGAAGGAAGTGGCAACGAATTTCCCTACAAAACCACGGAAGAAGGCGAACAGGAAGACGAGTAGCGCGGCTCACCACCACGCTTTATCCAGCCAGTACACGTGGATGGAATGTCCGATGATGGCCATGGGTTTATCTGGGAGCAGCTTCGCGTAGAACGCCCGTCCGGCATCGCTCAAATACACACCGTCCAGAATTGTTGTACTGACGGCAACGTAACCGGGTAGTTGCGGGTGTCGAACGAGATTCTCGGCAAAAAACGGCGAACCGGGCAGGTATGTGCACTGCATCCCATAGTAGGCAGGATCGGCCGTGCCAAAGTAGGCGAGATTGACGTGTTGAACATTTTTCTTGTCCATCCACTTCTTTAATGGCTTCAGGTCCTGCCCCCAATCGAGATTCGAGTCGGCAAGGTATTTGTATCCGTTGCGCGGTCCGCCGATGGACAGATTGAAGAAGGCAAGGTAGTCCGGGTAAACCCGTACGAATTCGAACAACCAGAGCAGGCCAATGACAATCAGGGCAGCATAAGCGTTTTTCTGTTTGCTTCCCAGAAACTCAGCCACTGCAAGCGCAGCCATGAGCAGCACAAACGGGTAAATGGGCAGGATGTGTCGCAACCCTATGTTGAGTTTGGCGGCCATGGCGGCCCCAAGACAACACACGATGGGCATCAGGAGAAAGATTTCATCCCGCAAGAATGTTCCCCGGCGTTTTGCACAAATGACCAGACCTGCGATCAACAGCAGAACGAGCGAGACGGGTGTCTTGATCAGAAACGCCACAGGGAAGTAGTACCACCAGCCTTTCAAGCTGTATCGCCCCGCCAAGAAGGCCCCACGCACTTGAGCTTTTGCCTGCCCGAGCAAGAAACCTTCTGTGTACGCATTGGGCAGAAGACGATGCGAGTCTATCCAACCCGCGGCTTTTGCGAGGAGCGGCGTCCGCTGTTGCAGACTGGGATCGTCTTCAAAATGAAACCGCCACCCCGCCTGCGCGGGACTGGGGGCATACCGGAAATCGTACACCGCCCAAATCATGCCCCAAGACGCGAGAGCCAGTAGCACCACGATGACTATGGCAACAAGCGCCTTCTTCGCGCTGGTCGCAAGTGTCCCCGACCGGCCAATCCGGCAGACCCATGGAGCGCTTCGGCATGCATGAATGGCAAGAAGCGCCAGAACAATTGGTCCAAGCACCAAAGCCGAAAACTTGCTGACGACCGAAAGCGCTAGAAAAATCGTTAACCCCGCCAGATTTCCGATCGTGAGAGTGCGTGTCGTTCGCCACAAAAAGTAGAGCGTGCCGAAAAAGAAGCATGTAAGCCCAAAATCGGTCGTCACCAACGTCGAGTGAGCGAGGATATTCGGCTCAACAGTGTAGAAAGCGAGGGTGATGGTTGCAGGCCAGAATCCCAGCCACTCGCGCGCCCAACTGAAAAGCAAAATGCCCAGCAAAACCCCAAGTAGAACGATCATGAAGCGTCCGCCATTAAGCATTCGGTCCGCGTCGTTATCGATGTACATGAATTGGTGTGAGAAAAAGAATTGCCCGATGCGCACCCAATCGACCTGCCCAGTTCGATCAATCACGCTGGTGTCGGTCTTGATGTGCGGGATTGCGAGGAGCGGAAGCGCGGCCCACATCCGCAGAAACGGTGGGTGTTCGAGGTCGGTGCGATAGTCGCGGAACCGCAACGCCATGTACCCGGCCGTGATATGTTGCGGCTCGTCCCACGTGGCGGATTTTTGCGTATAGCTGCTGACGGTCAGCGAGACGAACGCCGCAGCGAAGAGTGTGAGGACAACGGCAGTACGAAGTCGCTCGTTGCGGTTCATCGATATGGATTGTAATCGCTGCCCGTCGCCGTCGCTACACAATCCTTTGGGCTACCACCACGGTCTATCGACCCAGTACACGCGGATTGAATAACCGATCACGGCAACAGGTTCAGACCCCAGCAGCTTCTCATAGAAATCCCGATGGGGTGGGTCTAGTGCGACCCCGATCAGATTCTGCACGCTGACGGCCACATATCCGGGAAACCGCGGCGCGGAATCCCGTCCCTTGGCAAAAAACGGTGTCGGCGGAAGATAGGCGCAGTTGATTCCATAGTAAACAGGATCAGCATGACCGAAGTAACTCAGATTTACCGATTGCACACCGTTCTTGTCCATCCACCTCTTCAAAAGCTTCAGGTCTTGTCCCCAGTCGAGATTCGAGTCGGACAAATACTTGTAGCCGTTCCGAGGGCCGCCGATGAACTGATTGAAAAAGGCAAGGTAGTGTGGATAGACGAATGCCACCTCCTCGGCTTGGAATAAGCACAACGCACCCAAAACGATGTGTAGCATCTTCTGCCGGCTCATCCAAAGTCGCGCCACGGCTTTACCCGCGATGAGCAGTACAAAGGGGTAGATCGGCAGGATATGTCGCAAGCCGATGTTCAAGTGCGACACCATAGCGATTGGAAAGTAAACCGCAATGGGCAGCAGCATGAATAAATCATTATCCATGAGCACCTTGCGTTGGAACAGGGCAAGCAGGATTCCGCCGAAAAAGAGCAGTAGAAGTGAAACTGGCGTCTTGATAAGGAACGCAATGGGGAAATAGTACCACCAGCCCACGTTGCTGACACGGCCCATTAAAAAAGCCTGAGATTTCTGGTGCAGTGCCTGCCCGGCTAAAAACCCCTGTACGGACGCATTCGGTAAGAAATGGCGGGTGTCCACCCAATTCATGACCCGTGCCAGTCGTGGGATACGTTCGGCCATCGCCGGTTGGGTCACCAATCGGATCAGTCCGCTGCCTTTGGGGGCGGGGATATACCGAAAGCCGTAAACCGCCCAAATCGCTACAATAGTGGCTACGAATAATAGGAGGCCAATTGTCAGAGAAGTGAGCATCTTGCTCATTTTGGATCGTAACTCCTGCAAATGACCAATGGAGCATGGCCACGGGTCGCGCCGCACGATCCGAGTCAACAGCAGAAAGAACAACATCGGCCACAGAACAAGCGCTGAATACTTACTCACCTGCGCCAGTATGAAGAATGCAATTAGACCGGCAACATTTCCCCAAGTCAAATGGCGGATTGTCCGCCAAAGGAAATACAGAGTGCCCAACATAAAGCAAGTGGTGCCGAGGTCAGTAGTGACAACACTCGCGTGGGCGAGGATGTTTGGCTCTGTTGTGTACAATGCCAGCACGATGGTTGCGGTCCAGAAGCTGTACAATTCGCGCGCCCAACAAAAAAGCGTGACGCCCAGTAGCAGGCCGAGCAGGACGATCATGAAGCGACTAGCGTAAAGCAGTCGGTCTGCATCGTTCTTTTGATATAGAAACTCTTGAGAGAAAAACTCGGTCTGTGCGGGCAACCAATAAGTGCTGTTGGTGTCGAGATTGACCCCCCGCATCGTCAACAATGGAAGCGCGGCCCACATCCGCAGAAAAGGTGGGTGGACTGGATCGAGGCGGTAATCGCGTAAAGTCAAAGCAGTATAGCCCGCCGTAAGATTCTCGGGTTCATCGGCAGTGGCAGATTTCTGCACGTAACTGCTGACGGTAAGTGCAACAAACACGGCGGCAAAAACTGTCAGCACGCATGCTGTGCGGAGCCGTTCAGAGCAGTTCATCAGTTTCATTCGATTTCGCAGTTGTTTACCTTGTCCCGCGGAGAACCGTCCTACAGGTGTTGCTGCGTGTGGTTCATGCACTCACTCCGAACGGTCGAATGACCACATACGCACTTGGGTTCACAATGGGTCGTTATCTTTGCGTTGCTGATAGACCAGACTTCTTGAATCTTTTCAAGCACCGATACACGCATTGACAACCGGTGCGGCTGTAACATTCCAAGGCTATGGAATCCTGTACACTTCGTAACGACCGGGACTGGAACACGGCAGCGCTTTGATTAGCGTCGCCCCTAGTGGCACCGACTCGGTGTTGCGGTCCAGCCAATACTTGGCTACGCCCACTTCGTGCATGACCAGAATGCTTCTGCGCAAGAGCAGCCCCGGTTTCGGTGCCACACCGTCATACAACCGTACCCGATCCTTGGGGATCCCTTGCCGTTGGTAGAAGCGCGGAGGAATGCGGCCAAAGAAAAGCACCGCGGGATAGTAGTGGAAATTCTCGTCTACCAGCAGTTCTAGAGTGTTGTCTTTGTGGAGTTGCAACTCAAATGCGGACGGCGAGATGTAAAAAGTCTCGTTTATGCCAATGTTCTGGTAACAGAATTCAATCGCCTCGGTCAGTTCCGTTTCAAACCAAGGTCGCGCTCGCATTTGATATGACCCAAAATAATCCCGACAGAACCACGCGGTTTCGACCACGCCGCAAAACGTAACAAGCGCGACAACGACCCGCCCCGACTTTGCGCGCGTAACAAGAAGCTGGTGAATCCCCAACACCGCTGTAAGTACCCAGAATATCACTCCATTCACGGAACGCCCGCTGTGCATGTGATCGATCGTCAGTGCGGCTGCCGTTGGGTATACCAATAGGCCGAGCAACACGAAACGGTGGGGCGCACTCGACGACCAACGGCGGACTGCCGAATATAATCCGACCACAACGAAGGGGGCGAGAAACAGCAACAACACGCCACTGGTGCCTGTTCCATGCCGAAGAATCTGATCACCGTGCAGGAAGAGAAACTTGGGGCTGAAGTATTCTACATATCGCCCCACAACTGCTAGGATCGCGTGCGGAACTGAGGGAGTCTGCTGGAAGATGCTGATCCTCTGAAAGCGAGCCGTCAGCACATGAGGATTCCTCCAAATGCTGATTATCATGGGAACCATCGAGAGGCCAAAGCTGACGAGAAAAGTCAAAAAAACTCTCCAGAGAGGGATAAGCGCAGAGATGAACGCGGTGAGAAAACAAACAATTAACAATGCCGTCATGGGGCGCCCAATATTGTGCGCGTACGCGGCAAGGGCCCACGCCATGCCGGCCGACACGGCCAATAGCCATGATTTTCTGCGCACTGCCACCAAGAGCGACCACCAGCCAAGGATCATCCCCAAAAGCATTGGCGTATAGCCGCCAATCACAGTGCGGCTGAAGTTGAAGGTCCAAGGTGCGAATGCGAACAGTGCACCGCCCGCGAGCGCAACCCACTTGTTGTGGCAGTATTCGTAACACAGGAAAACAAACGCGATGCTCGCACAGATGAAGTAAAGGGCGCTCGTAAGACGGACAGCTGCCTTGTTAAGACCGAACAGTTTGATAAGAGGCACGACCGAGTAGATCAGCACCGGATCTTTATAGTCTTCGATACTGCGGAAGAAGACTGGATGATGCACTCCATACTCATCACTCCCAGTTTCAAAAATGCAATACGCATTGTACCCGATCGAACTTTCGTCATTGAAGAAACCCGTGGGCGCACTGCCAATCATCCAGAGATGGGTAACGGACGTGGCGACAAAGAGGACTGCTGCGATCAGCCAGAAACTTCCCCGTGACATTGCTGCGCCTATAGCCCTTTGTTATCGCTGAGATACGACCGTCTCGTCCTACTCAACGATTATCTCATGGACCGTTTTGCCGGACGGGATCATCGGCAGGACATGCTCGGTGTACGGCGTGATGATGTCGAGAACGTACGGTTCCTTCGACGCCAGCATCCGTTCCAGTGCAGGTCGTACCTCGCTCTTGCGAACGACGCGTTCGGCGGGCACGTTGAAACCTTTGGCGATGGCCACAAAGTCCGGGTAAAGCTGATGTGGATGACGCGGATCACCGAGGTATGTGTTGCCACGCACGCCCTTGTAGAACCGGTCTTCCCACTGCACGACCATGCCTAGGTGCTGGTTATTGAGGATGACGGCCTTGACAGGGATGCGCTCGATATGAGCCGTTGCCAGTTCCTGGATGTTCATAAGAAACGAGCCGTCGCCATCGATGTCGATCACCTGTTTATCTGGACGCGCGAGTTTGGCGCCGATGGCGGCTGGCAGGCCGTGGCCCATCGCGCCCAAACCGCCCGAGGTGAGCAGCATCCGCGGTTTCTTGAACAGGTAATACTGCGCCGTCCACATCTGGTGTTGTCCGACGCCTGTGGCAACAACAGCATCATGCCGCGTCAGGCGGTCGAGTTCCTCGATGACGAACTGTGGCATGATGATCTCGTTGACGTTGCCACCCAGAAAATCGCGGACGTACTGAGAGCGGAGAACCTCGTTTGTAACCTTGTAGCGCAGCGGGTGTTGCTTTTTCCACTTGGCGATTTGTTTGTGCCACGCGCCCAGTTTCCTAGCTTTGACAATCTTGTTGAGCCGGTGCAATGCATACTTGATATCGCTGACGACAGGAACGTGGACAGGCTTGTTCTTGTTGATCTCGCTCGGATCGATGTCGATATGGACGATGGTCGCATTTTTGGCAAACTCACTGGCGTTGCCGGTCACGCGGTCGTCGAACCGCACACCCAGTGCCAACAACAGGTCACATTGGTCCACCGCCTTGTTGGCGTACACCGTGCCGTGCATGCCCAGCCAATGCAGGGAAAGCGGATGATCCTGCGGGAAAGCGCCGATACCCATCAACGTGGTGGTGACAGGGATACCGGTCTTGATGGCAAACTCGCACAGTTCATCGCTGGCATTGGCCGAGATGATCCCGCCGCCGCAGTAAATGACCGGCCGCTTGCTCTTCTCGATGAGCGCGGAGATTTGCCGGACGGCTGGTTCGCTAATCTTCTTCTCAGGACTGTAACCGCGCAACATGACCTTGTCCGGGAACACAGGCACACAACTACCCTGCTGGACGTCCTTGGGGATATCGATAAGCACTGGACCTGGACGTCCCGTAGAGGCGATGTGAAACGCCTCTTTGATGACGCGTGGGATGTCTTCCACGTTCATCACAAGATAGCTGTGCTTGATGATCGGCAGCGTCATTCCATACACGTCTGTCTCTTGGAACCCGCTCTTGCCAATCATTGGGCGAATAACCTGTCCCGTAATGGCAACGACTGGGATGGAATCCATGTAGGCGTCCGCGAGGCCTGTGATGAGGTTGGTAGCGCCGGGACCACTTGTGGCCATGCAGACGCCGACCTTGCCCGATGCGCGCGCGTAGCCGACTGCGGCAAACGCCCCGCCTTGCTCGTGCCGGGGCAGCACAACTCGAATCTTGCGCGAGCGTGTGAATGCCTGGTGTAGCTCCAAGGTGGAACCACCGGGGTATGCGAACACCACTTCCACGCCTTCCCGCTCCAGGCATTTGATGGTGAGGTCGGCGCCCCGGATGAACTGGCGCTCCCCCGCTGCCGTTTCGATAGTTGCAGGCATAGCGCGTTTGGAAGATCTTTTCGCGGTCATTTTCGCATGTTTGCTCATAAAAATCGTGTAGTCAACGAACGCGTTGCCGTCCGCTACACCTGAGGTTATAGCGGCGTCTTTGGAAAAGAATCAACGGAAATCCTGCGCCAATGGGCCGATTTATTCGCTCTTTCCCGTTTGAGCGATAGAATATGCGTGATTCGTATGGTGACATGATGCAACATGTGTAGGCGAAATCCCATGGACAGTCAGAATAGCCAGATGCAGCACGGTGACGGACAGGACCTGACGAAGCGAGCACTACACCACGAGCGGGGTTTGTTGGAAATGCTCATTAACAACATTCCCGACGCAATTTATTTCAAGGACATTCAGTCGCGGTATACAAGAGTCAACCCATCTCAAGCAAAGTTGCTTGGCTTGGCCCGACCGGAAGACGCAATCGGCAGGACAGATTTCGATTTTCTCGCCCGTGAGCACGCCGAGGCAGCTTTTGCCGAGGAGCAACAGGTCATGGCGTCGGGCAAGGCATTGGTTGACAAAGAAGAGCATATTCGTCGGGTGGATGGACGATGGCGGTGGCTGATTTCAACAAAGATGCCGGTCCTTGGCGACGATGGAAAAGTGGTCGGATTAGTCGGTATCTCACTGGACAACACCGATGAGAAGGAATGGGAACAACGGTATGTGATGATGCAGAGAATGGCTTCGGTGAGCGCCTTGGCGAGCGGTATCGCCCACGAGTTTAACAACCTGCTTACCGGGGTTGTCGGTTATACGGAGTTGTTGCTGAGCAGATTGCCACCGAACAGTCAGACGCGCTCGTACGCGGAGCAGATCAAAAAAGCAGCCACCGAAGCCACCGAATTGACGCAGCAACTGAGGGCCTTCAGCCATACCACCGTCGTCAACCCACAGGATGTGGAGCTGCGCGGAATTGTTGCGGCAGCTGTCAAACTCGTGGCAGGCTCGGTGCCGAGCGGGGTGCGGTTCGTGGACCGGACCAAAGATTGTCCCGATCGGGTGCGTGGCGATGCAGATCAGCTGCATCAGGCACTGGTCAATGTTCTCCTCAACGCAAGCGAGGCAATGCCGGATGGCGGCGAGGTCATCATCGAACTCTGCCAACTACGGTCTCCATCACCCGAATTGCAGTTCACGCTGCCGGCTGGACTTTATGCGGTATTGACGGTCCGGGACACCGGCCACGGTATGGATCCGTCCACGCGCGCTCGTGCCTTTGACCCGTTTTTCACCACCAAGTCCGGTGCCCATAGCGGGCTTGGGCTGACCGCCGCCTGTGGTATCGTGGAGATGCACGGCGGGGCGATCCAGATCTCCAGCGGCCCCGGCCAGGGCACAACCGTGTGCATGGCGCTGCCAGCTGCACAAACCGAAGCTCCGGTCGTTGCCAATGCCGGCACCCCTCCTTCCGGCACGACGACTATCCTCTTGGTGGAAGACGAGGACATCCCGCGCGAGTTCCAGTCGCACGTGCTCGAATCTGAAGGTTTCCGAGTACTTGCGGCTAAGGACGGAGAGCAGGGCCTGCACACATATTGTGAGTTCGCCGACGATATTGACATGATCATTACGGACATTGTAATGCCCGTCATGAGCGGGGACGCAATGGTCGCTGGTGTGCGCAGGGTAGGCAAACCGGTCAAGATACTTGTCGTCACGGGTTATACCGGCACTGAAGCGGCCGACAAACTTCGGGCGTTGGAGGTGGACGGATTCATACAGAAGCCTTTTACTGGTGATGCGTTGATTCAGCGAGTTAAGCAAGTCCTGGGTTTACCCGCGAAGTGTTGACGCCTTGATTCCGGAACCCCACCGCCAGCCATGCAACCCACACCTGAGCGCGGACTAAATTCCATGGCGTCGCACTTCACACTGCTGCATACCGATTCGAAAACTGCCGCTCGCGTCGGCCGTTTGACAACGGCGCATGGCGTGGTGGAAACGCCGGCTTTTATGCCTGTCGGGACGCAGGCAACGGTTAAAGCGATGACGCCATCGGAGCTCCGTGAGCTAGGCGCACAGGTCATCCTCGGCAACACGTACCACCTTGTGGTTCGGCCTGGTCTGGACGTGATCCAGAAGGCGGGCGGTCTGCACCGGTTCATGGGTTGGAATGGACCAATTTTGACCGACAGCGGCGGTTTCCAAGTCTTCTCGCTTGCGAAACTGCGCCGGATCACGCCTGATGGTGTTGAGTTTCAATCGCATGTGGACGGCGCGACGCTGTTTCTGGGTCCGCGCGAGGCGATGGCGGCACAAGAAGCATTCGGTAGCGACATAGCCATGGCATTCGACGAGTGTGCCCCGTGGCCGTGCGACCGTGAATCCGCTTGCAGAAGTATGGAACTCACCATACAGTGGGCAGCCCGTTGCCGAGAATTGGTGCGCACGTCTTGCCAGCTTGCTGCAAATGAAGACGGGAAGACAGGCAAGACGTCCGTTCCACTGCGTCAATTGCTCTTTGGAATCGTGCAGGGCGGCGTATATGCGGAGTTGCGCGAACGTTGCGCCCGCGAGCTGGTGGCGATGGATTTCGATGGCTATGCCATCGGCGGTGTTAGCGTCGGCGAACCGGAACCGGAGATGTTGAAGCAGGTGGACGCCACTGTACCGCATTTGCCGGCGGACCGTCCGCGCTATGTAATGGGCGTTGGCATGACACCGCAGATGCTGGAGATGATCGCGCGGGGCGTAGACATGTTTGACTGTGTGCTGCCGACGCGCAGCGCACGCATGGGGCGCGTTTACACGATGCGCGGCGCGTACGCCATCAAGAATGCCGAAAATCGTGCGGACTTCGGCCCATTGGAACAGGGTTGCACGTGTTACGCCTGTCAGAACTTCACGCGGGCGTACGCGCGGCACTTGTTCTGGTGCAACGAGATTCTTGGCCACCGATTGCTGACGTGGCATAACCTGCACGTGTACCTGGAGCTGATGCGGCGGGTGCGGGCGGCAATTGCCGCAGGGACGTTCAAGGAATTTAAGCGCGAGTTTGTCGCGCGTTACACGGAGAAAATGGAAAATGACGACACTGATTGAGACGATAGCGATGATGACGCCGCAGCAGCCGGGCACGGAACCGAACCCGACGGGGCAGATGCTGAATATGTTCGGCATGTTCGCGATCCTCGGTGTTATGTTCTATTTCCTTTTGATTCGCCCGCAGTCGAAGCAACGCAAAGAGCAGGCGAACCTGCTGAAGAACCTAAAGTCCGGCGACAAAGTCGTGCTATCGAGCGGCATTTTCGGCATTGTCACCAACGTCAAAGACAAATCGCTGATGGTGAAGATTGCTGACAACGTGAAGGTGGAAGTTCTCAAGAGCGCTGTTAGTACTGTGGTTGAGAAGTCTATGGACGGCGACACGTCGAATGCAGAACTAAAACAGAAATAGGTTTTCACTGCCATGAAACTTACCTGGAGATTCACCATTATCGCAGCCGTGTGCGTTCTCGCCATTGGCGCATACGCCAAGTACGGCATTAATCTTGGCCTCGATCTGAAGGGCGGCACGTCCTATTTGTTGAAACTCGATCTGTCCAAAGTCAAAACGTTGGATCACGCCAGCGCGACGCGACAGGCCATCGACGTGATCCGCAAGCGAGTGGATCGGTTCGGCGTGGCCGAACCGGTCATCCAGCCGGTCGGCGAAGACCGCATTCTGGTGCAGTTACCCGGGCTGGAAGAATCCAAGCGTCAGATTGCACGGAGCACGATCGAACGCACGGCGTATCTGGAGTTTCGTATGGTGCATCCCGACAATCAGCGGCTGCTGGCCGAGGAGCAAACCGACCCGTCATTTCAACCACCGGTCGGGTGCGAAAAACTGACGCGGAAAGAGCTCGACCGGGAAGGGCGCGAGGTAATTCGCGTCTACTACGTAAAAAAACGGGCGGAACTCGACGGTTCGTATGTACAACGCGCTTACGTGCAGTTCGACAACATCGGACGACCGAACGTGGCCCTGAGCTTTAGCCCGAGCGGCGCGGCGATTTTTGGGCGTATCACCACTGCGAACGTGGGACACCAACTGGCGATTGTTTTGGACAACGAACTGTATTCCGCTCCAGTGATCAACGAGCCGATCACTGGTGGAAATTGCCAGATCACCGGCGATTTCACGCTGCAGCAGGCTCAAGAGCTGGCCAACGTATTGGAGAACCCGCTGCAAGCGCCAGTGAAGATCGTCGAGGAACGCGGCGTGGATCCGTCTCTCGGCAAGGACTCGATCCACAGCGGCGTCAAGGCGGCGCTCATTGGCGCGATTGCAGTGATTGTGTTCATGGCGGCGTACTATTTGATGGCCGGCATAGTGGCCAATGTGGCGCTGGTGATGAACATCCTGATCACCGTTGGCGTGCTGGCCTTGTTCAAGTTCACGCTGACGCTGCCGGGCATCGCGGGCATCGTGCTCAGCATCGGCATGGCGGTGGACACCAACGTGCTGATCTATGAGCGGGTGCGCGAGGAACTGGCGGCGAACAAACCATTGCGCGGCGCAATTGCCGCGGCATACACACGCGCCTTCAGGGTCATTTTCGACGCACACTTCACTGCGATTCTCACCGCGTTTATCCTAATCTTCCTTGGCAGCGGCCCGGTTCAGGGGTTCGGTGTGACGCTGGCCATTGGCCTGATTGCCAATCTGTTCTCCGGTGTGTTCGGCACGCGAGCAGTGTTCGATTGGATGGTTTCGAAAGGTTGGCTGAAGTCATTCAACATGCTCCACGTCTTCCGCCGACTGCCGCACATTAACTTCCTGGGCGTATGGAAAGTTGCGTTTGCGGTCTCGTGGCTAATCATCATCGCAGGCATGGCGTCGTTCGTGCAACGCGGTGGCTTGAACGTCGGGCGCGGCGCGGTGTACGGCATTGATTTCAAGGGTGGCGATACCGCGACGATGGGGTTTGTTCAGCGCGTGAGTGTGGACGATATTCGGCGCAGCCTTGAAGAGGAAAAACAGGATGTCAAAGAGGCATACATTCAGTATGAACGCTCATTGGGTGGCGGCCCTGAAGTGCTGGCTCTAAAACTCCCCGAAGGCAAGACGGATGAGGTTGTCAAACACTTGCAGGAGAAGTTTCCGGAAGCGAAATTCAAAGTGCTCGGTACAGAACGCGTTGGGGCGGTTGTCGGCCAGGAACTGCTGAAACAAGCGTTGTGGGCAGTGGCTGTGTCGCTGCTGGCGATCATGGTGTATATAGCCTTCCGGTTCGGTGAATTCTCCTACGGATTGGGCGCTTTGATCTCACTGATCCACGATGTGCTTATGACCGTCGGACTGTTCTGTTTGTCGGGACGCAGTTTCTCGATGCCGGTCGTTGCCGCGGTGCTGACGCTGATAGGTTATTCTATCAATGACACGATCGTCGTATTTGACCGGGTTCGGGAAAATAAAAAGCTGACCGGCGGCAAGCTCAGTTATTTCGACCTGATCAATCGCAGCGTCAACGAAACGCTATCGCGCACGATTTTGACCGCAGGCACGGTTTTCCTCTGCGCGGTATCGCTCTATGGGTTTGGCGGACGTGTGCTTAATGATTTCGCGTTTTGCTTTGTCGTCGGCGTGCTGACCGGCACGTATTCGTCGATCTACATCGCCAGCCCCTGTGTGCTCTGGTATCACCGCAGTGAAGGGAACAGCGCGAAAAAGGCTGCAGCGATAAAGGTGTGATGGGGTATAACGGGTACCCCGTCCCCGTTCAAGAAATGGAGATGGAGGGCGAGATGCGCGTTCCACTATGACCAAGCGTTGGATCATTGCGCCGGCCGCCCCGTCTGCCGTGCCGCTTGCGGCAACACTTGTCTTGCCGGTTCCGCTCGCGCAAGTGTTGATCAACCGCGGGTTCGGCGATGTGGAATCAGCGCAGTGCTTCCTCAATCCGCAACTTCGCCAGCTTTCCGATCCGTTCGAACTGATAGACATGGCGGCTGCGGTCGACCGTATACTCGCGGCGATCAAAAGAAATGAACGCATTGTGATCTATGGCGATTACGATGTGGATGGTGTGACCTCGGCTGCGCTGTTATGGCGCGTGCTCCGCGCGGCAGGCGCGACTGTGGAGAACTTCCTGCCGCATCGGATGGATGAAGGCTATGGCCTCAGTGCCGACGGCATCGCGCGGTGTTTGCGGGAGTACAATCCCAATCTGTTGATTGCCGTCGACTGCGGCACAAGTTCCGTTGATGAGATTGCAGAATTGCGGAAGCATGGCGTGGAGGTAATTGTCCTCGACCATCACGAACCGCTGGAGAAATTGCCGGATTGTGTGGCCCTAGTGAATCCGAAGATAGCAGGGGGCGCGTCTTACCCACCGGAGAGCGGAGAGAAACACGGGCAAGACATCCACGCCTCTTGTCTTGCTAGCGTTGGGGTGTCATTCAAACTTGCCCACGCGCTCCAAAAGCGCGGGCGTGAACGGGAGTTGGCGTGGGCCAATAATTTGGATTTGCGCGAACACCTCGATCTGGTTGCGCTTGGCACGGTGGCTGATGTGGTGCCGTTGACTGGTGAAAACCGCATACTGACGCGGGCGGGCTTGGAACGATTGGCGATATCGAACAAGGTCGGCCTGCGCGCACTCATGGACATCGCCGACGTGCCAGACGAGGTGACGCCATATCACATTGGGTTTCGCATCGGCCCGCGCTTAAACGCCGCAGGGCGCATTGGTGACGCGATGGCTGCATTGGAGTTGTTGCTCACGGAAGACCGCGCACGCGCCTCTGAGTTGGCAAAGTTCCTAAACGACCACAACGCAGAGCGCCAGCGAATCGAAGAGCAAATGCTCAGGGAAGGACTGGAAATGGCCCGGGCCGAAGCAGACCTGGAACACGAACGGGTACTGGTGCTGGCAAAGGAAGGTTGGCATATCGGTATAATCGGGATTGTCGCGTCACGGGTGATGCAGGAGTTTTACCGGCCAACGGTCATCATAGGTATCACCGATGGTGTGGGCAAAGGTTCATGCCGCAGTATTACAGGGTTCTCAATGGTCGGCGCGCTCAGCGAGTGCGCACCGCTCCTTGAACGGTTTGGTGGACACGAGATGGCAGCGGGATTGAGTGTAAAGGTGGAGAACATTCCGGCCTTGCGGAAGGCCTTAAATGAAATCGCTGGCCGAACATTGGGTGGCAAAGACTTAACGCCCAGCCTGATAATTGACGCCGAAGTACGGCTGGCCGAGATGAACGGCGAGTTCTTCGACCAATTGAAGAAGCTCAAGCCGTGGGGGGCGGACAATCCGACGCCGTTGTTCATGGTGCGTGGCGTCCGATTGCGCCGCGCGCCGCATGTGGTGGGGAAGGGGCATCTTAAGTTCGTTGTGACAGATGGAGATGCAACACTTGGAGCAATATGGTGGGGAGCAGGCGCATGCGAGCTGCCGACTGGCGAATTCGACGTGGCGTTCGCGCCCGAATTGAACAACTACCGTGGCGTGGAAACGGTGCAGTTGAAGGTGAGAGACGTCCGTGCGGCAGTAGGGTAACGTGGAGCTTAGGGCGAAAAGCGTACCCCGTGAGCCACGTGCCCCTGACAACGGGGCCACGTGGGAACGCGTGCGTTGTAGGCAATCAGAACGCTTTAATGCTGGACACTAGACGTTCGACGATTGGGGGCCTTGACGACGCGGCCGCTCTTGATACAAACGGTGCAGACCTTCATCCTACCCATGCGCCCCGTCTTTGGGTTGATAACGGCATGCACGGTCTGCAGATTCGCATAGAATGCACGGGGCGTAATGGCGGTCACGTGCTGGCCGATGCCGCCCTTCTTCTTTGCCTGACCGCGTCGGTGGATGATGTTTCCACGGACAGGACCCTTGCCACAAATTTCACAGCGTCGAGACATATTGATTTGCTCCGTTAGACTTGCGAGTTGCGAACAATAGCCAAACTACCGCTTGCGCGCAAGGTAAATCCGGGTGTTCACCGCGGTGAGTTGCGCAGCTTCGCGGAGATTAGCGGCACCAATTCATCGATCTTCACGCGATCCTGTTTCATCGTGTCGCGGTCGCGGAGCGTGACTGTGTCTTTCAATTCCGAGCCCTTTTCGCCGAGCGTTTCGAAGTCGATCGTCACGCACCACGGTGTGCCTTGTTCGTCCTGGTAGCGGTAGCGTTTGCCGATGTTGCCGCGGTCGTCCCATTCGGTGGTGAACTGCGGCTGTAGTAGTTTGAAGATCTCTCTCGCCTTTTCGACGAGCGGTGGTTTGTTGCGGAGCAACGGAAACACAGCGACCTTCACCGGGGCGACGCGCGGTGCGAACCGCATCACCACGCGTGTCTCGGTCTTGCCATTCTCGCCGGTGACCGTTTCTTCATCGTATGCGGCGCAGAGAAGCGCGAGCGCGATTCGGTCCACGCCGGCGGATGGTTCGACGACATGCGGGATATACCTCTCTTTTGCTTCATCGTCGAAGTACTCCATGGATTTGCCCGAAAACTTCTGGTGCTGGCTGAGATCGAAGTCGCCGCGGCTGGCGATGCCTTCCAATTCCTGCACGCCAAACGGGAACTCGAACATCACGTCCACGCACGCGCTGGCGTAGTGGGCGAGTTCATCCTTCTTATAATTGTAAACGCTCAGCTTGTCTTTCGGAAGGCCGATGCTTTCATACCATTTGAGCCGCTCCTTAACCCAATACTCATGCCATTTGGCATCGGTGCCGGGCTTGACAAAGAACTCCAACTCCATCTGCTCGAACTCGCGCGACCGGAACGTAAAATTGCGAGGATTGATTTCGTTTCGAAACGCCTTGCCGATCTGCGCGATGCCAAACGGCAATTTCTGACGCGATACGCTGAGGACATTCTGGAACTGAGCAAAAATAATCTGCGCCGTCTCGGGCCGCAGATAACTGACACTGGATTCTTCCTCGACCGGCCCGATGTAGGTCTTGAACATGAGATTGAACGGGCGCGGCTCGGTCAAATCCTTGGACCCGCAGGCAGGACAAGCAATACCCTTGGGCAGTTTGACGGTTTTTTCCGCCGCGCTGCCCATTTCGACAACAAGCGCTTTGCCGGTCTCCCCGGACAGTTGGTCGGCGCGGTACCTTTTCTTGCAGGCGCGGCAGTCCACCATCGGGTCGGTGAACGCCGTGGTGTGGCCGCTTGCCTCCCAAACGCGGGGGTGGGTGATGATTGTGCCGTCAATGCCTACAACGTCGGTGCGGCTGCGGACAACGTCGTTCCACCAGGCGTCCTTGATGTTCCGTTTGAGTTCCGCGCCGGCGGGACCGTAGTCCCAGAAGCCGTTGATGCCGCCGTAAATCTCCGACGATTGAAAAATGAATCCGCGCCGCTTGCACAGCGCAACGATCTTCTCCATCAACCCCGATTGTTTTGTTTCCGCCATGGCAGACATGAACTATGACACGAAGCTTTTCACCAAGTCAAGGCAACCGCCACAGCCAACCTGCACGCTTGGCGGGGTTTGGCCGCATCACTCGTTTTTGCAAGAGCTTTGGCGGCGGATGAAAATGTTCTCGTTGTCTCACGCGTTTTTGAACGGTAAACGCGATTTATCTCCATATTTCGCGGATTTTGCCAGTCTCCGGCAACTTGGCACACGCCTTGCGTATAAACTTAATCAAGGTGGGTTTTTGCGTCTGCCGCCGTGGCGGACAAGGGATGGCGGTATTTTTAACTTTAGCCCTGATCTTGGAACAGGAGAGCGGAGGAGTGTGACTGCCTTTTTTTCGAGGAGCGCGATGACTGATGGAACGGGAATGGCTGGCGAGGCTGGCAGGTTGGCGGCGTTGCAGCGGTATCAGATTCTAGATACCGGTCCTGAAAAAGCATTTGACGAACTTACATTCCTTGTTTCCCACGATTGCGCCGCGCACGCGTTGACTAAAACCGGCGTCTTTGTCGTGGATTCGAGTGGTGCTTCTTCCATAGGAGCCTCGGAGGCAGTCAGTGGGATAAGTCTTTGATTTACAGTAGGCGCACGAATAGGCTATGAATATCAAGTGGCTCTCGAAAGTGTGCGGCAGTGGTTTTCAACCTGCTGGGAAAGCTTGCGGGGCGTGACGCAGTTCCGGGTCGCGAGAAGACGAGGGTAATCGATAATGCACAAGCCATCATCTAGGGCATCGATTGGAGGCATCCACAGACCAAAGGGACACCCCCTCCTTACAGCCACCCTTGTCTTGATGAGCAAAACGCCATGAATTTGCGACTGAACAAGGCCGTGGCTGGGGCGATTCTAAGCGCGGTGGCAATTTTCTGGGTAGACTTGCTAATACCGGCGGGCGCCGGGGAATGGGTGCTCTATCTAATCCCGCTGGTTTTTCTGTCGCGGCACACACGCCCCCTAGTTATTGTGACCTGCACCATTTTTATTTCGGTGCTGGTGGTTCTTGGGTTCATTTTCTCTCCGCCCCAGCCCGGGCTTCCGCGAGAGTTCCCTATGGTTGCACGTGCTGTGGGTGTCGCCACGCTGGCGATCATAACGATCCTGCTGATTCAGCGGCAGCACGCGGAGACAGCCCTGCGTGAGAGCGAGGCGCGGTTCCGGGGAATTTTCGAGAACGCGATGATCGGCGTCTACCGGGTTGTGCCCGACGGCCGGATTCTCATGGCCAATCCAGCGCTTTTTAAGATGCTTGGATATTCCAGCTTTGAGGAGTTGGCGAAAGTGGGTGTGGGCTGGGACTCGATGTCTCCAGAAGGGTTCAGCCGCACCGAGTTTCTGAACCGGATGGAACGAGATGGACGGGTGGTGGAATTGGAGTCGGCATGGAAACGCAAAGATGGCACGGTATTGTTCACCCGTGAAAGTGCTTGGCCCGTTCGGGATGTGCATGGCGACATCCAGTGTTACGAAGGCACGGCGGAGGATGTCACCAATCGCAAGACGGTGGAGGAAACGCGGGCCACGGAGCGCAACCTCCTGCGCAGTCTGATTAACAATTTGCCCGACTGCATCTATGTCAAGGACCGACATTGCTGTTATCTCGTGGGCAATATCGCTCAGGCCGAATTTCTCGGTGCATCGACGCCGGAGGACATGGTCGGAAAAACCATAGCTGATTTTTTTCCGCCGGAGCCTGCTAAACGCCGTGATGCAGTTGACCGACAGGTGATACAGTCCGGCCAGCCGGTTCTTAACACCGAAGAGGCCACTACACAATCCGATGGCACGCACCGGTGGTCATTGACGAGCAAGGTGCCACTGCATGACGCAAGCGGCAACATCCTTGGTATTGTGGGGATCAGTCGTGATATCACCCAACGCAAGGAGGCAGAGATGGTCTCTGCCCAGCAGCGTTCCCAGCTGGACGCGTTGATGGACAACATCCCCGATGCCATCTATTTCAAGGACCGGCAGAGCCGCTTCCTCCGCGTCAACAATGCCGTGGCAGCGAAGCACGGCTTGAAGGGCCCGGCGGACATCATCGGCAAGACAGACTTCGATTTCTTCTCCCAAGAACACGCACAGCAGGCGTTCGACGACGAACAGGAAGTTATTCGCACAGGTCAGCCAATCGTTGGCAAAGAGGAAAAGGAAACCTGGCCTGACGGCCACGTGACTTGGGTGTCAACGACCAGAGAACCGTTGCGTGATCAGGTGGGCAATATCATCGGCACGTTTGGCGTTTCCCGCGACGTTACCGATCGCCGACGCGCCGAAGAACAACTGCGGGTGCAACTGTCGGCGCTGCAAGCTGCGGCCAACGCCATCATCATGACGGATGCGCAAATGCAGGTCATTTGGGTCAATGCGGCATTCACCGTGGCGACCGGGTACACCATTGAGGAAGCGATCGGGCGTCGGCTGGACTTTCTTGCCTGCGAGACGGCTACAAAGGAACAGCTCACGAGCATTAAGGAGACCATTAAACAAGGTGAAGTGTGGCACGGCGAATTGACCAACCGTCGCAAGAATAGCACCGAATTCCCCGCTGACCTAACCGTGACCCCGGTGCGAGACGAGCACGGTACGCTCACGCACTTCATCGGCATTATGCAGGATGTTACCCAGCAGCACCGGTTGCAGGAACAACTCGTGCAGGCACAGAAGATGGAAGCCGTGGGCCGGTTAGCCGGCGGTGTGGCGCACGATTTCAATAATATCCTCACCGCTGTGCTCGGCTATAGTGAGTTGCTGCTGCAAAGATCTGCTACCACTGACCCACTCCACCGCCATGCCGAGGAAATCCGCAAGTCCGCGGAACGCGCAGCGTCGCTGACCCAACAATTGCTTGCGTTCAGCCGCCGTCAGCCCGTGCAATTGCGCGTGCTAAACCTCAACGATTTGGTGGCGGACTTGGACAAGATGCTCCGCCGTCTTGTCGGTGAGAACATCCACATGGTTACCCACTGCAGCCGCGACCTCGGTTGTGTGCGGGCCGATACCGGTCAGATGCAGCAAGTCATTATGAACTTGGTAGTTAACGCCCGCGATGCCATGTCGGAAGGCGGGACATTAACCCTGCAGACTGCCAACATCCATTTCGATGAAACATACGCCCAGTCTTACCCGGATGTGACGCCGGGTGATTACGTGATGTTGGCCATTAGCGACACGGGGATGGGTATGACGGCCGAGGTCAAGGGGCATTTGTTCGAGCCATTCTTTACCACAAAAGGCGTTGGCGTAGGCACCGGGTTGGGGTTGGCCATGTGCTATGGGATCGTCAAGCAATGCGGCGGACACATAAACGTTTACAGCGAGCCGGGACAGGGCACGGCCTTCAGGATCTACCTACCGCGTGTCATGGGTAAGGTGGAGCGGGCCCCACGAGGCATTGAGCGAGCCGAAATCCCGCGAGGCACTGAGACGATTCTTATCGTCGAGGACGAGCCGGAGGTGCGGGCGTTGGCCGTGCTGGTATTGCATGAGCTAGGCTACCAAGTGCTTGAGGCAGCAAATGGCGAGGAAGCCTTGCAGTTGATCGCGGGATTGGATCGGCAGCAGCTACATTTGCTTGTGACCGATGTGGTGATGCCACGGATGGGTGGCCCGCATCTGGCCGAAGCAGTGGTCAAGTGTCATCCGGAAACAAAAGTATTGTTCATTTCCGGTTATCCCGACGAAACCATTGCACAGCGCGGGACGGTGCCGGCGAACCTCGCTTTTCTCCCCAAACCGTTCACGCCATCAGCTTTGGCCCGATGTATCCGCGATGTGCTAGATGGTGGAACCGCGAACTCCGGCCCTGTGTCGGCCGTCACCAATTGATGGTCGGACCATGGATGCGGGATGTGTGGTGCGCCACCCTCAGACACCCTACGCGCCGCTGTAAGGGCTGGTGCTAATGCCGATTGCGCGTGAAACTCTTCTCGAGTTCATCCGGCGAGCAGGTCGCCGTACCGATCTTGCCTACAACAACGCCCGCGGCATGATTGGAGATTGCCGCCGCCTCAATGGCACTCGCGCCTGCTGTTAACGCCAGCGCCAGTGTTGCAATCGCTGTGTCGCCCGCGCCCGACACGTCGAAGACCTCCCGCGCCGCCGTTGGGATGTGGTGTGGCTTCTTACCGGGGCGGAACAGGCACATGCCATGTTCGCCAAGAGTAATCAACAGGTTGCGCGGCTTCCACTGTTTCAGAAGAATCTGGCCGACGTGGAGCAGTGGCTGGTCCTGCAAAACATTGTCAATTGGCTCCGCGTACGGCACATGGGCCGCTGCAAATGCCTCCATGCGGTTCGGCGTGATGGCAGTCAATCCCGAGAATTTCAACGGATGGCGCGCACTCGGGTCGGCAGCGGTGATCTTATGCTGCTGGCGCGCGAGCCGTTGCATGGCGTTGAGCCGTTCCTGCGAGAGCACGCCTTTAGCGTAGTCTTCAAAGATTACAGCGTCCACACCCGATAAGTCCTCGGTAAAACGGTCGAGTAGTTTGCGCGCCAATGCTGTGGGCAATTGTTCGGTGCTTTCACGGTCAATCCTCACAACCTGCTGGCGATGAGCGACAACGCGGATCTTTAACGTCGTGCCCCGGCTATCATCCACCAACAGACCGTCGGCATTGATTTCCTGCTGCTGTAGTAATCGGCGCAATTCGCGTCCGGGTTGGTCGGCGCCTATTACGCCGAGCATCCGCACACTGGCGCCGAGCGCCCGCAGGTTACGCGCCACGTTGGCTGCGCCGCCGGGAAAATAGGATTCGCGCGTAACCTCGACAATCGGCACGGGTGCCTCGGGTGAGATACGCGACACCTTGCCCCATATGAACTGGTCCAGCATCAGGTCACCGACGACAAGGACGGTTTGCCGCGCAAACCGATTCAGGATCTGTTTTACACGATGATTGCTCATTGCAGTTGCTCCAGAACAGCCGCCGCCCAGAGGGGGATCATTAATTCGTGGTGACCGATGAGATAATAACCATGGCCGCCTTTCGCGGTGGGTCGGCGCACAACGTTCTCCATGGGCCGATACTGGCGAATCATGTCGAACGTGGCCGTGGTGAAATGGTCAACGGTGTGCCCAAGGTTGCGGGCAATGGTCAACGCCTTGAGGAAAACTTCGGGCATGATGACCGCCGAACCAATGTTCAACGCCAGACCGCCTTCCAGTTTGGCCACAACCGAAGCGAGTTTCTGAAAGTCAAGGTAGCTCGCCTCGCCAAGCACCGCGCCATCGGTTGTCGGGTGCTGGTTGATAATATCCGTGCCGATTGAGATATGGACGGTGATCGGGATATTACTAAGAACTCCTTGGTGCAGGATACTGAGATGCTTGTTCGGGAAGTTGCCTGTAACGATGGCTTGGCCAAGCGCCTGCCCCGCGCCGATGCCCTGCTTCACGCCGTCCGCCATTGCTTGGTTCATGAGTCGGCCTGTTTCGTCGGCCATGCCGAAGCTGCCGTCATTGAGACCGTGCTGTACATCTTCGCTCGTCTGTCCGACAAGTGCCAACTCGAAATCATGGATTGCAGTTGCACCGCTGAACGCCATCGCCGAGACGACGCCGCGTTGCATCAGATGCACAAAGACCGGGGTCAGGCCGCACTTGATTGGATGTGCGCCCATCATGATCAAGACCGGACGCTGGCCGCGCACCGCCGCCACCGTGGCATCAACCACTGCGCGGAAATCGTTGCCGACGAGTATATGTGGCAGGGAATTTAGGAACTCGGAAAAGCTGCCGCCTTTATTCCACGCGCGCGCCAGTTCATCGCGGTGGACTTTGCTTTCGCGTTCCCTCAAGGGATAAGTGCGGATGCTTCGAAAATCGAGGGGAGGAAAGTCCATGTTAATCCTTGTTCGCAGTTCGCGGCGCTTGTGCATTGGGATGAATGTCCGTCGGCAGTGCCGCGATGGCCGCCCCGGTCGTGGCATCGATTGTTTCGATCTTGTTCAGCGCCAACCGAGCGCTGCCAATCGTCATTTGGCTCACAACTTGCAGTGGTAGATGACGGTCGTCATCGCTGACCCAGAACCACATGCGGCCTTTGTTGTGGGCAACGATCTTCAGCGTCGGTTTCGGTTCCAGCCGCAACGCATCCACGTTACCAAGTGGTTCCACTGAGATTGTCACACGCTGGTCGGGCGTGACAGCAACGTTGAAGTTGGTGGTGCCCGCATTGAGAAAGAAAACCTGCTCGGCATCCAGCAACAACTGCTGTGTGCGCATGTAATAAACCGACGATATAATGTCCAGAACGGGTTGCTCCAGCGGCAGGACCCGTTTGGTGTTCTTGGTTACATTGCGGATGATGGTTTGCCGGTGCTGGTAATCATAGTCGATCTCGTCATCGTACACGCTCTTGCCCTCGCGGCGCGATTCCTTGTATTTGCGGCTGAACAGTTCCTTGGCATCCAGCCAGCTTTCAACCGTGTTTTTCACCGGAAACAGCAGTTCTCCCAGGCCGGTCGTCCACGCGTTCGCAACCAAATGATAACAGTCATGCCCGTCCACTGGTTCGATATTGCGCACCTCCAACGAAGCCCGTCCCACCGGGAAAAACCCCCAATAGACCTGATAGGTCAGCTTCTCACCAACGGAAAATGGAAACGAGGCTGCGTTGGCACAGACCGCTGTTGCAGTGCCCGCCAAAAGGCCGACTACCAGAAGAGTTCGTTTCATCGCATGTGGGACACTCACAGTATAGGAATGCGTTCAATCCCTTTCAATGAAAAACCTGTCGCGCAACTCGTACGCCCGTCTCCTAAGCTGCGCGCCGTAAAGGTGCAAAAAAGCGGCGAAAAACATTGACGGGGTATTGCGCTCATGTTAGGAAAAGCATGACTTTTATGCAAGGAGGACGTGTCCAATCATGAGTGCTACCAGTAGTCGTTTGCTGATTTGCCTTGCTGCGTCGACCGTTGGCGTATTGGTGCTAAGTGGTTGCGCGACAGCAAAAAAACCTGCCGAATCCGCGCGTGCCGCTAGGGGCGGTGCGATGGGCGCGCCGACTTCCAATCAGTTCCTGAGAGGCTTGGAAGTGGCCGAGCGGCCGGAGCTTGAGCCGGACTGGGGGCCGTTCGTAAAACGCAATTACCCGTCTTGGCGGAAACATTACTGGGTTGACCGCGGGCAGTGGGGTAATCGTGGGTACATTGTTGGCCAGCCGCCGTCGCCTCAACCGCTGTCCGTGGAAGAACAGTCATCACCTCTCGCCATGCCTCCGGTCATTGTGCCAAGCGAAGCGCCACAAGTGGAGACGCCCACGAAGCCGACGACCTACAAGGTCAGGAAAGGTGACTGCCTTTGGAAGATCGCCGGCAAAGTGTACCACAACCCGTTCAAATGGGGCCGCATTTACCGCGCCAACAAAGGCAAGATCAAGAACCCGAACCGGATCTTCCCCGGTCAGGTGTTTACGATTCCGTGGGATTGAACCCGGGCAAGAGCGGCAATTGCGGTTGTCGCCGACAGGCGCTGAATAAAGGCTGATCGATGCCCAGCGAAACCCTGCACTTCACCAACGCTCGCCAAGCCCAGGCCCTTTACGCGAACGAACCGAAGAATCTTCGTCTTGTCGAAGACCTCCTGAATCTCAAGGTCACCGCGCGCGAAGACCGTATAAATCTCGAAGGCGAAACACCAGATGTAGAGAGAGGTAAATTGTTGTTTGCCGAACTAGAACGCGCTGTCACCCAAGGCGCAACTATAAGCCGACAGGAATTCAGTCAGGCAGTCAGCACAGTGTCGCGCGGCGAACGGCTATCGCTCGGCGAGCTGAGCAAAGCGCGCGTCGAGGTTTCCTCTCACAAACGGGCCATCGCGCCCAAGACGCTTGGCCAGAAGTGCTACATAGAGGCGATCCGCACCCATGACATAGTCATCGGTATCGGGCCAGCGGGCACGGGCAAGACCTATCTTGCGATGGCGATGGCCGTCCACGCGCTGCGCCAGAAACAGGTTGCGCGCCTAATTCTATGCCGGCCCGCTGTCGAGGCAGGCGAAGCACTCGGTTTCCTGCCAGGTACGCTCGAAGAGAAAGTCACGCCGTATCTGCGCCCGCTGTACGACGCGCTCTACGACATGATGGATCCCGACGAAATCCAGCGGAACATGGAGTGCGGTGTCATCGAGATCGCGCCGCTGGCTTACATGCGCGGTCGTACGCTCAACAACGCGTTTGTAATTCTCGACGAAGCTCAAAACGCCACCAGCGAGCAGATGTTGATGTTTCTTACTCGCATGGGCTTTGACTCGAAGGTCGTTGTTACGGGCGATATCACACAGGTGGATTTGCCGGGCCACAAAGTCTCGGGGCTGATCGAGGTGCAGGATGTTCTTCAGGGAATTCCCGGACTGGTGTTCGTTTACCTAGACGAGCACGATGTCGTTCGCCACGAGCTCGTGCAAAAAATCATCGGCGCATACAACCGATTTAAGGAAGCGCGGGGACGGCGCCGACACGAACATTCGCAACCGACTTACAGTAATCCGTCTTGATGCACGTCACCGTCTGCAACAGGCAACGGTGTTGGAAGGTCAACACCCGACTCCTCAGGCAAATCGCCGTGCGCGCCCTGGCGCTCGCCGGCGCGACGAAAGACAACCTCAACATCGTCCTGGTGGACGACGCCGCAATTGCCCGCCTCAACAAACAGTTTCATCAACGTGAAGGCTCGACGGATGTCTTGACGTTCGATTACGGCGCTGGCGAGGTAACCGGCGAACTTGTCATATCCGTCGAGCGCGCCATCGTGCAGGCAAAACGTTTCCACTCGACGCCGTCCTGCGAATTGGGCCTGTACGTCGTCCACGGTATTCTCCATTTGCACGGCTACGATGACCTGTTACCGCGGCCCCGCACACGAATGCGCGCCGCCGAACGGCGGTTGATGACCGTGCTTGCCACGGACTTTGAATTGCGGGCTTTGTTAAAACCGGCTCAGACCGGCGCGCGTTGACATAGCCACATGGCGGCACTACGATACCGCAAATATGAAAGAGTGGCTGAAAGCATTGCGGAGGTCGTTTTTCGCCGGACTGCTGCTGGTGGTTCCGGTCGCGGCATCGGTTCTGATTTTATTGTGGTTGTTCACGTGGATCACTGATTTCATGTTGCCAGAATCCTTGCGGCAACATCTCCTCACGCCATTGTACCGGATCATTGTGCTTGTGCTGTTTGTGGCGGCTACCATGCTTGTTGGCTGGATCACGCGGTGGGTAATCGGCAGACGGATGGTCGCTCTCGGAGAAGATGTGATTGGGCATGTGCCGCTCTTGAATAAGACGTACGGGTTTATGAAGGAAATCAGCCAGACGGTGTTGGGCGGCAAGCGGACAATGTTTCAAGGCGTGGTGCTGGTGCAGTTTCCGCGGCCCGGCATCTATTCGATTGGCTTTGTCACCGGCAAGACCGAGGGCGAAGCGCAGGAAAAGACCAAAGAGGCGATCGTCAACGTGTTTGTGCCCACAACGCCAAATCCGACCAACGGATTTCTTATCCTCGTGCCTCGTGAACAACTTGTTGAACTGGACATGACCGTGGGCGAGGGGATGAAGATGGTCATCTCCGGTGGCACAGTCGCGCCGCCATATCCTCCAAAGGCCCAGCACTCGCCTGCGCCGTTGTGAGCCCATGGACACGGAGCGCACCGAAGCCATTGTTCTGCGCCATCAATCCGTAACGGAATCCAGTCTGATCGTGACTTGGTTCACGCGCGAATTCGGGAGGGTAAGGACGCTCGCCAAAGGCGCTCGACGTCCCAAAAGCCCGTTCCGCGGCAAGCTCGACCTCTTTTATCATGACGAAATCGTCTTTCTTCGCAGCCGGCGCAGCGACTTGCACATTCTGCACGATTGTTTTCTGGCAAATCCACACGCGAAATTCCGCGACACTGTGGAGGCGTTGACCGCCGCCTCCTACGTTGGTGAACTCGTCGAACTGGTTACCGCGATGGAAGACCCAAACCCAAAGATGTTCGACCTGTTGTCTGCGGCGCTTGATGCGCTCGAAACGGCGCGCGGCCGCGCCAGCGTGTTGATCTGGTTCGAGCTTCAATTGCTCACAGCCGCTGGCTGGGCGCCGAAGTGGAATGTGCATGGCGCGGCAAACAGAATGCTCGATTCTCTGGCTGTGGCAAGCGTCGAAGGCGCCCGCCGTGTGCGGCTCAACGAGAAACAGGTTCTAGAAGTGCGAACAACCCTCTGGTCGTTCTGGGACGAACATATCGGCAAAACGCCGCGCTCGCGTAAACTGCTGACCGAAACTCTGCCACGCTGATTACATCTTGCGGGCCGGTGGACAGATGCCGTTGGGCGAGTTGCGAACGAATTCGATGAACTCTTTGGCTTCGGATGTCTGGAACACGCCTTCCTGCGACGCCTGTTTCAATGCTTCGGTGCCGTTCAACCCCGAGAGATAGAACAGCTTGAAAAGCTGCTTGAGTTCTGCCAACCCCACGGTGGGAATCTTTGCGCGGCGAAGACCAACAAGGTTGAGTGCGTGGATTTCGTTGCGTTCGGCGGCAAGCGTGAATGGTGGCACATCCATGGATACGCGTGCGTTGCCTGAAAACATCGCCAGCCGACCGACGTGCG
>CAIKBP010000136.1 GCA_903825695.1 uncultured Verrucomicrobiota bacterium | reverse complement strand
TTTGCCAGGTGTTTAACGAGGCCTCCTGACAACCTCGGCATGCCGCTCACGCCCACTTCACAGAGTCGAATCCGTTTCGCCCCCAAAAATCAGCGTGAATGACGCATTCAATATACTGCGCGCCGCCCCGAAAGCAAGCTTGCCGCTAACTGTCGAGCGTCTCGCGAACTTTGCCTGCCAGTCCCAATGGAGTGAATGGTTTGGCGAGAAACATCGTGCCCGGTTCAAACTCCCCCTGGCGCGTGATCACTTCTGCGCTGTACCCCGAAATAAATAGTGTCTTGATCTGCGGATAGTCGGCGCGCACCTTCGCTGCCAGCTCCACCCCCCCCATCCTTGGCATCATGATGTCCGAGAGCAACAGATCCAACGCAGAGCGTTTCTTTTTATGAATGAGCTTGAGAGCTGCTTCGCCATCCGCCGCTTCCAACACCGCGTACCCCAGATCGCTCAGGATCGTCCGCGCCAGCTCGCGCAAGACCGGTTCGTCTTCGACCAACAGGATCGTCTCAGTCCCACGCGCCAGTTTGCCCGCGGTAGGTTCGTGCTTCGCCGCCAATGGCGCCTCCACCTGCGGTAAGTACACTCGCACCGTCGTGCCCCGCCCCGGTTCGCTGTGGACGGTGATGTGTCCACCGCTCTGTTTGACAATGCCGAAACAGGATGCCAGTCCCATGCCCGTGCCTTTACCAACTCCTTTCGTGGTGAAAAATGGCTCAAACAAATGTTGTTTCACGGCGTCGGTCATCCCTGAGCCCGTGTCGGCGACCGAAAACATGACGTAGGAGCCGGGCTTCACCTCAGGATTCTGACTGACATACTCGGCGTCAAGTTCTACGTTGGCCGTCTCAATGGTCAACCGCCCCTTGTCCGGTATGGCATCGCGGGAGTTCATGACCAGATTCAGCAACACTTCTTCAACTTGGTTGCAGTCGGCCCGTGTGCGACCCAACCCGGGTGCCAGCACCGTGGTAAGCTCGATGTCCTCACTAATCAACCCCTGCAACATCTGCACCATGCCGGTGATAACCACATTCAGGTCGAGTACTGTCGGCTGAAATATCTGCCTGCGGCCGAACGCCAGTAACTGTCGCGTCAACACTGTCGCGCGTTCAGCCGCCTTGGCAATTTGCCGGACGTCCTCACGCATCGGCTCTTTAGGCCCAAGACGCTCAATCGTCCGCTCACTATAACCAATGATTGCTGTCAAAATATTGTTGAAATCATGCGCCACGCCGCCTGCCATCCGTCCGACTGTCTCCATTTTCTGCGCCTGCCGCAACTCCTCCTCCAACTGCAGTTGCCCTGTCACGTCCTGTTTAATGCCAATAAAATGGCCGACCTGCCCGCGGTCAACTGTCACGGGCGTGATGGTCATCTCCTCCGTGTAAAGACTGCCATCCTTGCGTTTATTGACCAATTTTCCGTGCCACACCTGGCCGGCCAGAATCGCGTCCCACATCTTTTTGTAAAACGCGACGTCCTGTTTGCCGGACTTGAGAAAACGCGGGTTTTGGCCGATGACTTCGGCGGCGGCATAGCCGGTCAGGCGCGTGAATGCATCGTTGGCCCACTCGATCTTCCCATCGCGATCTGTGATGACGATGCCGTTGGCCGCTGCCTGCATGGCCTCCGACTGCAACCGCAGTTGCTGATCCGACTGCTTGCGCATCAGAGCCTCTCCGATATACGATGCGATTACTTCAAGGATTTCAACCGTATCGAGGGTGAAACATCCCTTGCGCCGGCCGTTGAGCTGGATAAGGCCAACAATCCTGTCCTTCTCCCGAATGGGAATCAGGGCCACGGAGGCATAGCCTTGGTGTATGCATTTGTTGCGTGGATGAAGCCGGGGGTCCTCGCCGGGCGGAATGTCCAGAAGCGGGAATGAATTGTTTGTCCAACAGCTCCCCCCCGGTGTGAAGAGCGGATTGGCCGGATCGGTCTTGCCCGAAATGACCAGGCCGCAGGTACATTCCAGACTGACGTTGCCGTTCTTGTCCCGGCACACCCCGCCATCCGCGGCGCGCTCGATCAGCGTGTTTTCCGTCTGCAGAAAATCATTGGAAAAGCCTTGCTGGACGAAATATGGGAAGTCATCCCCGTTTTGCAGGCGAATGCCTACGGCATCGAGCCCGGTCCGTGTCTTCAATGCGGCGAGCACGCGCTGGATGGAATCCTGCATATCTCCCGGCTCGTTTAGTATCTGTAGGATTTCCCGGCCTATTTCTCTATATACCTCCGACCGCTTGCGCGCGGTAATGTCGCGGGCAACCGTGGAAGCGCCGACAATTTTACTTTGCACATTGCGCATCGGGGATATGGACAGAGACACATCGATACTACTCCCATCTTTTCGCCGCCGCACAGTCTCGTAATGGTCGATGTGCTCTCCTCGCCGGATCTTCTCAAGGATCATCGCCGGTTCGTCTTCTTGGCCCGGCGGAACCAGGATGGAGATTGATTTGCCGACCATCTCGTTCTCCGTGTAGCCGTAAGTCTGTTCTGCGCCTTTATTCCAACTGGTGATGATTCCATCCAATGTTTTCCCAATGATTGCGTCATCGGCGGATCGGACAATAGCCGCGAGTCGGAGATTTTGCTCCTCCATGCGTTTGCGCTCGCTGACATCGCGTATGTTGCACTGGATCACCTTCTTGCTATCAACTGCGTAAACGTTGCTGACGAACTCCACTTCAATCCGCCGACCATCCGCAGTTTCCAGCGGCTTATCTTCGTAGCGGATGTATTTCTTCTGCTGCAATTCCGCGAAGTTGGCTTGGTTGGCGACGATGTCCTTGAAGGAACCCAGTTCCCATAGCCGTTTCCCAACAAACTGCTCACGCGTGTAACCCAGCAACTCAGTCAGAAACGGGTTCACGTCCTTGATCTTACCCGTCTCCGCATCCAGGATCAGAATACCGTCTTTTGCCGCTTCAAAAAGACGCCGGTACCGGCTCTCCGAGTCAGCCAATGCCTTCTGCGCCTTCTGGCGCTCGCTGATGTCGCGCACGGTCGCCTGCAGAATCTTCTGCCCGCCCAATTCCACTTCCAGAGCTGTAAGCAGAACATCTGCAGTAAAGTCCTCGCCGTTGCAGCGGCGGTGCACCCATTCAAACGAGGCTGTTCCTTTGACCAGTGCCTCCGCAATACGCTGATCCGCAGCAGCCTGTGAATCTTGGCCGGAAGGTTGATGGGGGGGTGACAAGTCTGCCGGATGAAGAGCAATTAACTCTTTCTTGCTGGCGCAGCCGAACATCTTGAGGGTCGCCTCATTGCAGTCCAGAAAACAGTCCGCATTCAACGTCATGATTGCATCCGAGGAACCTTCAAACAAAGCACGATACCGAGCTTCACTGGCCTGTGCCTTCTTGCTGGCCTCCTCCAATTCGGCGGTACGAGCTTGCACTCGCTGCTCCAACCAGTCGCGCTCGTGCTGCAGGGCTGCGATACCTCGACTTATCTGTATAAACACAAGAATAACGACCGCCATTGTGACTAGGATGGCGAAAACGGTTAGAAACAGAAACCGTTGCTGAGCCTCAGCGAAGCTGGCCTTGTTCCGCTGCACGGCCTGCTCGATTTCACTGGCTTGGAGACGAACGAAAGCAAGCCATGCGTCGTGATAAGTGGTGAGGTGCGGCAGCGTAACCTCGATCATCATCCGGCGCGCTTCATCGCGTTTGTGCTCGGTGAGCAACAACTCCAAGGCTTTCAGGTAGCTTTCGATGTAGGGTTTCCGCGCCGTTTCCACGGCGGCTAGCAGCCTCTTTTCCTTTTCAGTCCTGAGCGTCGGCTTGATGGTTTGGATCAACTCCGTGAGACGTTGAGATCGGGCAGCGCGCTCGGCGAGCAACTGCTGGATTTGCTCCGGGTCGTCCAGCAAAAAGATCGCGAGGACGTTGCGGTTATTGAGGTTGGAAAGCTGAAAAGCTTCGCGGACCTGTTCCTCTTCCGTCCACCGGACGTAAACGCCGTTCTGTATCTCCGCATTCAGCCGGTGCAGGCGAGAGACGCTCTCCCACCCGAAAACAGCGAGCACGGCCAGCAAGACCGCAAATGCTGCGCCCAATCGGAACCGGACATCTTGGAGCTTCAGACCCATGGCGCCTTTTACTTCATGGCAAAGGTGTAGACCAACACGCAGCTTCCATCAGAAAGCAAAGCCCTGCGCCCACTTATTTAGTATACCGAGCGCTGCCACAAATGCAAGTCACCCACGCCACTCCGCTGCCTCAGTCCCACTTCAGAAGCGGGGTCAATGCGGCAGGCCGAACACGTAGTACACCACGCAGAGCAACGCCAGCACCACCGCCCCCGCGTTTAACTCCCGCCATCGGCCCACGGCAAGCTTCATTATGGGATAAACCAGCAGACCCGCCGTCAGCCCGTTGCCGATATTGTAGGTGAACAACATCATCACGATCGTCACAAACGCCGGCACCAACTCCGTCCAATCATCGAATTCAATCTTCCGGATCGAGCCGACCATCAACACGCCGACTGCTATCAGCGCGGGACCGTAGGCGTAACGCAATTGCTGCAACGGCGCGACCAGTGGGATGAAAAACAGCGACATGGCAAATAACACCGCCGTTGCCACCGCCGCCAGTCCCGTCCGCGCCCCTTCGCGAATGCCTGTGGCCGATTCAATGTACGCGCCGCTCGTTGAAGTGCCGACCAGCCCGCTGAACATGCACGTCATCGCATCCACCAACATCGGCTTTTCAATCTCAGGGAAGTTGCCTTTCTCATCAAGCATACCGCCTGCCGCGCCGACCCCGACCAACGTGCCCAGCGTGTCGAGGAAACTCATCAGGAACAACGTCAGCAAAATCGGTAGGAAACTCAGCCGCAGCACGCCCGCGACGTCGAGTTTGAATGCGATGGCGCTCAGGTCGTACTCGCCTGTGAACGGCATCGCCACGATGCCCTTTGGCGCCTGTCCATGCCCGAGCAAAAAGCCGAGAACAGCTGTCATCGCAACGCCCAGTAAAATCGCCCCGCGTACCCGCCAATACAACAGAACCGAAATCAGGAGAAACCCGAATATGGCCAGCAACACCAGTGGATCGCACAGGTTGCCGATCTTCACTGGCACGTCCGGTGCGAGCAACAATCCGCGCACGCCGGTTGGCAACACCCCGGGCGGCATGCCGGTGACGAAACTTGTCACGATTCCGGTCTCATACAACCCGATGAACGCCAAAAACAACCCGATACCGACCGCAAAACTGTGTTTCATGCTCGGCGAAATCGAGTTCGCAAGCCACGACCGCACACGCAGCACAGTGATAAGCAAGAACCCGAGTCCGCTGACGAACACTGTGCCGAGCCGTTGCTGCCAACCGATGCCCATCGCCGCCAGCCCGAACGCGATGAAGGCGTTCTCACCCATGTATGGCGCCACTGCAATCGGCCGGTTCGCCACGAACCCCATCATCAAACAGCCAAACACCGCCGTCAGAATCGTCGCCACAGTGCTCGGCCCGACTGGAATCCCGGCAAAAGCGAGGATCGCCGGATTAACGACGATGATGTACGCCATCGTCACGAAGGTCGTTGCGCCACCCAACAATTCCATGCGCACAGTCGAGCCGTGCGCGCGCACCTTGAAGAACCGCTCAATCATGCCTGACCACTACCAAAAAACGTCATCCCTGGCGATTGTGAAAACTGCCACTGCGTTGTTTACCAAACACGGCACGGATAAATTCATCGCCGTGCAAGGTCCCGAATGCGCCGGCGGCACAGCTTCGCTCGTCAAAACACTGAACCTTGTCCGGTGACTTTCGCGGATCGCGAATCGCAAATGGGACAGCGTCACGAACGTGAATCCGCTTTTCAACCGGTGTCGGATGATCCGGCAAAACCGCCACAACCGCTTCAATTTTTCGCTGTTCAGTTCTGTCAGAATGCGACCGATCAGGCGCGCGTCAAGATCCTCAATGGTGCGGATTTTCAGGTCGAGGTCGCCGTCGTGGCCGGCTTCATCGGGCGCTTCGACGTGCACGTAGCAGAAATCGCAGCGTTCCAAGGCAGCTAGGCAGGCGTCGGCTTTGCCTTCATAGTTGGTATCGGAAAGACCGGTCGTGCCGGGAACCTTGAGGATTTCCAGCCCGGCGTAAACTCCGATGCCGCGAATCAGATCCACTGCGGAAATCACCGCGCCTCTGATGCCAAACCGTTTCTGAAAGGTCCACATCTTCGGGCGCCTGCCGGGCGACCACAGCCAGATCGAGTTGCCCGGATCTTTGCCGGCAGCCCGACGGCTCTGGTTGACGGGATGATCCTTCAGAATCGGCCATGAACGGCGGATCAAATTGTTCAGCAGGTCAGCAGTCGGCTGCGCTTCGGGAACTTTGGCACGAAT